>RFPK01000224.1 GCA_009926195.1 Synechococcaceae bacterium WB4_1_0192
AACTTGATGCTGGCCGGATTGACGTTCTGACCGATGCGACGGGCGTTGTGGCCGACCATCTGACGACCCTCGTTCACCTTCTCGGGGAACACGCCATCCTTGGGGTGCAGGAACTCGGTGTCGCCACCGGGGAAGATCCGGTAGATCTTGTAATCCTCGATCCGGGGCTTGAACTTGGTGCGCAGCTGGGTGCCGAGCGCCAGGCACTGCTCCTTGCGGGCGAAATACATGATGTTCTCGCCCTCATTCATGTGGGCGGCACCGCCAGTGGGCAGCTCGAAGGCCTGGACCTTGCTGCTGGTCCAGGTGATCGCGTACTTCTCTTCGGTTTCAGCGGCGTTGAGCAGACCGCCCGTGCTGCCGATGTACTTCGGGAGTTGACCGCTCAATGCCATGGCTGTTCCGGAGAGAGAGTCGGCGGACCGCAGACCGTTTCGCCTGGAAGCTAGCACCGTGTTTTCGGGCTGATCAGCCGCAGCGACAGGGTCTTCACACCCGTCAACAAACGCTCGCCAATCAGGCCGGCGCCAGGGGGAAAAACACGGTGAGGTCGTTGCCGGCCCGCTCCGCCAGGCGCCCGCCCAGGCTGTGGAACAACCGCTGGGTGGCCTGACGGCTCAGCTGCAGGCTGCCGGTGCCGGGATTCCAGCTGAGAACCGGGCCCACCCGTTCGTTGGTCGGCAGCGCCGCCTCACCGTCGCTCCCCAGATCACTGCCGCGGGCACTGAGGCGCAACTTGAGGCGGGCGCCGGCGGGCTGCAGCCTGAGCAGCACGGCCGTGCCGGCGGGCAGGCCGCGACTGAAGCGATCCACAAGGCCACCGAGCACGGTTTCCAGGCGGGTGGGGTCGCTGAGCACCGGTGGCAGCTCGGCGGCGATCTCCAGCTGCAGCGCCAGGCTGCGACGCTGCAGCTGCTGCCGCCAGGCCGGCTCCAGAATCTGCAGCAACCGGGCCAGATCGGTGCGGGCCAAGGCCTGAGGCTCCGCCGCAACCGCCGGCTGCCGCTGCAGCTCCGCCGCCAGGAAGATCAGGCCGAAGCGATCGATCTGCTCGCTGCACTCGCCATCGATCTGCTGCAAGCGCTGGCGCACCAGATCCGGCAGATCGGCGCGGCGCAGCAGCGAGCGGATCAGGGTGCGGATCGTGGCCAGCGGGGTGCGCACCTCATGGGTGAGGGCCTCCAGCAGGGCCAGTTCACTGCTGGGGGAGCCGGGACGGGTCTCGGCAGCGGCCGCAGATCACCGAGATCAGGCGGCGCCCAGACCCAGCCCTGGAGCTGCTGCAACAAGGCGGGCTCGTAGAGCGCCGGCAGGGGCGAAGCCAGCCAGACCCCCTGCAGGGGGCACTCGGGCAGGAGGAAGTCCTCCTGCAGGGTGGCCAGGGCTGCCCACCACTGGCGGCGAACACTGTCTTCATCACCGCGACCAGGCCCGCCCCCCTCGGCCAACAGACTGCGCAGGGCCTCAAGGCTGGTGGCAGGCGATCCGGCGGGGGAGGGATCCATCAGCGACGAACCGGGCCCTGGCTGCCGCGACGCCCCACGGACGCGCACAGGCCCAGGGCGATGAAGTTGACGATCATGGCGGAGCGGCCATAGCTGAACCAGGGCAGCGGAATACCGGTGATCGGTCCGAGGCCGATCGTCATGTTGATGTTCACCACCACCTGGAACATCACCATCGCGCCGATGCCCACCACCACGAGCGATTCGACATCGGTGCGGGCCCGGCCGGCGATCTGCAGCAGCCGCCAGATCCAGACCACGAAGCCCACCACCGCCAGCATCGAACCGACGAAACCGAGCTCCTCGCCGAGGGCACTGAAGATGAAGTCGGTGTGCTGTTCGGGGATGAAGCGCAGCAGGGTGAGATGGCCCTGCAGCAGCCCGGTGCCGAACCAACCCCCGGAGCCGATCCCCACCATGCTCTGCAGCAGGTGATAACCACCACCCATCGGATCCTGATTGGGATCGAGGAACAGGGTCAGCCGGGCGCGCTGATGGGGCTGGAGAAAGTGGTTCCACAGCCAGGGTGCCGCCACGGCGAACAGGGCCTGGATCGCCAGCACGGCCGCCGGCGCGATCCGCTTCCAGGCGGGCCAGCAGCAGGATCGCCGCCACCTTGGCGAATTCCGAAGGCTGCACATGGAAGCCGGCGATGTTGATCCAGCTCTGGGCCCCCAGGGCGCTCACCCCGACCACCCGCACGGCGATCAGGCTGGCCACCATGGCGCCGTAGATCGGCCATTGCCAGCGGGTGATCTGCTCGAGCGGCACCCGCGCCAGCAGCAGGGCGATCACCATGCCCACCGCCGCCGTGACCCAGTGCTGATGCCAGTCGGCATAGGGAGCCTGGCGCTGGGTACTGGCGATCAGGATGCCGGCCACGGCGATCATCGCCAGGGGAATCCACCAGAGCAGCTTGTCGACGCCGGGGAACCAGCGCCGCCGCCGCACCGCCGTGGAGCGGGCGAACAGACCGAAGCGACGGCGGCCCCTGGAACCCGACAGCGTCATGCCGGGGCCACCAGCGGCAACCGGCCGGCGAGCTCGCGGAAGGCGGCCGCCGTGAGCGACTCAGGCGCCGACAGCACCGCCGGACGGCCCCCATCGCCCCCCTGGACCACCGCCAGCTCCATCGGCAGCTGGGCCAGCAGGGGCACGCCGGCCTCTTCCGCCAGACACTGACCACCACCGCGGCCGAACAGCTCATAACGCCGATCGGGGGCGTCGGGCGGGATGAAGGCGGTCATGTTCTCGACCACCCCGAACAGAGGGACCCCGAGCTGGCGGAACATCGCCAGGCCGCGGCGGGCATCCTGCAGCGACACCATCTGCGGCGTGGTGACGATGATCACGCCGGCCATCGGCACCGCCTGGGCCAGGCTGAGCTGGGCATCGCCGGTGCCAGGGGGGAGGTCCACCACCAGCACGTCGCGCTCACCCCAGGCCACCTGATACAGGAACTGGCGGATGATGCCGTTCAGCATCGGCCCACGCCAGATCACGGGCTGATCGGGATCGATCAGCAGGCCCATCGACACCATGGCAATGCCGCAGCTCTCGATCGGCGTGAGCACCTGCTCACTGCCGCTGCCGCTCACCTGTGGCGTCTGATCAGCGACGCCGAGCATGGTGGGGGCGTTGGGGCCGTAGATGTCGGCATCAAGCAGCCCCACCCTGAGGCCGGTGGCGGCCAGGGCGCAGGCCAGATTCACGGCGACGGTGCTCTTCCCCACACCGCCCTTGCCGCTGCTCACGGCGATCACCTGGCGGACACCGGGCACCGGCTGGCGCTCGGGGCCGCCGCCACCGTGCCCGGCCGCACCGATCGGCGCACCGGCATGGCCGCCTGCCGCCGGGGCCGGCGGCGGCGCCAGTTCGATCTGCACATCGTCAATGCCGGCGAGCTGCAGCAGGGCGCCGCGGGCATCGGTGGCGATGCGCTCGCGCTGGGCGCTGGCGTAGCCGGGCAGGGCCAGGCGGAACACCACGCGGTTGTTCTGCACCCGCACCTGCTGAATCCACTGCAGCTCCAGCAGGCTGCGGCCGCTGCCGGCATCCGTGAGGGGCTCGAGGGCGGCGAGGGCCTGGGTGAGGG
>RFPK01000225.1 GCA_009926195.1 Synechococcaceae bacterium WB4_1_0192
CAGGAGGTGGTGCGCTGGCTGAGGGCAGGGCGAGCAGCTGCAGATCTGTTGACGACCGAGGCGACCGCCACGGAGGGATTCGATCTGATCTATGCCGATCCTCCGTATGCCGCTGAGCTCTACGGACCGCTGATGGCGGCGGTGGCCGAGGGAGACTGGATCAAGCCCAGTGGAACCTTGGTGCTGGAGTGCGCCACCGCACGAAAGCCTGAGCTGGAGCCCGGCTGGTCGCTGGAGCGCGAACGGCACTACGGCAGCACGACACTGCTGATGCTGAGCCGGGGTTGAGGACAAACCCGAGAACCGGATCAGATCAGAGAATCAGATCAGCCGGGCAGATCAGCCGGAATGTGGCCTGCGCCGGGATCGCGTGAAGGTGACGGCTGACGCCGGGACTCGGAGCTCAGCCGCCGAGAGCGCTACCACGGCGGTACTGGTTCCAGGCGGCCACGAACAGACCGACAAGTGTCACGGGGATCAGACCGAGCACGATGCCGCAGAGCAGGGGTTCGATCATGGTCCGAGTGCAACCGAGAGGCGTTGCACAATTCTCCCACGGGCACGGTGGGAAGTGTGACCAGCCTGCAACAACCTTGAGCTCCGAGACCACCCCAATCCCCGAGACGGCCAGTCACCGCGGCCGCGGCCTGATCCCGGCCCTGGCCCTGCTGGCCACCGCCTGCCTGCTGCTGGCGGGGCTGCTGGTGGTGCTGCCGGCCGTGCGCAGCGATCCCTACACCCGCAACACGCTGCAGCTGAGCGGCAGCCAGGAGCGGGGCGAGCAGCTGTTTCTGATCAACTGCGCCGGCTGCCACGGCATCGCTGCCCAGGGGCTGGTGGGGCCGAACCTGCACGGTGTGCAGGCCCGCAAGAACGACCGCCAATTGATCCAGCAGGTGGTGAGCGGCCGGACGCCGCCGATGCCGCGCTTTCAGCCGGACCCCCAGGCGATGGCGGACCTGGTGGCCTATCTGCACACCCTCTCGTGAGCCTGGTGCTCGTGCTGGTGGAACCCGCCGGCCCCCTCAACGTGGGCAGCGTGGCCCGCCTGTGCGCCAATTTCGGCATCAGCCAGCTGCGGCTGGTGGCACCGCGCTGCGATCACCTGGGTCCGGAGGCCAGGCGCATGGCCGTGCACGGCGGCGGCCTGCTGGAGCAGGCGGCGCTGTTCCCGCGGCTGAGCGACGCCCTGGCCGACTGCCGGCGGGTCGTGGCCACCAGCGGCCGGATCGAGCAGGAGTCGCTGCCGCTGGCACCGGTGGCCGAGGCCCTGAGCTGGTTGCGCCAGGGTTCCACCCCTGCTGGCGATCAGACCACAGGGAATCCGAGCGCACACGATGCGAACGCCGCCGATTCGCTCGGTGCGCTGGTGTTCGGCCGTGAGGACCGCGGCCTCAGCAACGATGAGCTGCTGCAGGCGGGTCGGGTGGTGAGGCTCTCGACCGGGCCCGCCTACAGCTCCCTGAACCTCTCCCACGCCGTGGCGATCTGCCTGCACGAGCTGGAGTCGCTGCAGACCCATCAGCCTGGCCGGGTCCTGCGACCCGCCCCAGAGGACACCGCGGGTGTGTCCTCGGAGCCAGGGAGCGATCCCTGTACCCGCAGCGCCCTGGAATCGACCCTCACGGACGCGGAAGCGCTGCTGCTGGAGGTGGGATTTCTCTATCCACACACAGCCCACGCCCGTATGGCCAAGTTGCGGGCCCTGCTGCAGCGCGCCCAGATCACGGACCCGGAGGTGGCGCTGCTGCGGGGCATGGTGCGGCAGCTGCGCTGGGCAGCGCAGCGCGGAACCCCCTAAGGTCCGGGGCGATCCACGCGCCCCCGCCCGTGAGCGCCAGTCGCCCCAACCGCCCCAGCTCCGGCAGCGCCTGGGGGGGGCCACTTCGCCTGGTGCTGCGCCTGCTGGTGATGGGCATCGGCCTCGGCGTGATCGCCGGGACGACACTCAAGTTGCTGGCACCCCGGCTGGGCAGTGGTGGCAACAACGACGCACCACGGCTGTTGCCCCAGGCAGCGCCCTCCCTGCAGCAGCTGCGATCGGGACTGTCGCTGGGGCGCTTCGAGCAGCGTGTTGAGCTGACCGAACTGAGCCGCAAGTGGGCCCAGCTGGCCGCCCAGCATCGAGACCTGCAGGCCAGTGGCTTCCTGCTGGTGCTGGATGACGGACGCTTTGCCCAGCTGCAGCCGGAGAAACCCCTGCCGGCCGCCAGTTCGATCAAGACGCCGGTCCTGCTGGCGGCCCTGGAAGAACTCGATGCCGGCCGGCTGAAGTGGAACGACCCGCTGGTGCTGACCAAGGAGGTGGCGGGCGGCGGCGCCGGCTGGATGGCCAGCCGACCGCTGGGCACTCGCTTTCCGTTCTGGGAAGCCGCCACCGAAATGATCCGGGTGAGCGACAACAGCGCCACCAACCTGCTGATCAAGCGGCTCGGCGGCCGCAGCCGCCTGAACACCCGCTTCCAGGCGATGGGGCTCAGCGCCACCGTGATCCGCAACTGGCTGCCCGATCTCGACGGCACCAACACCACCAGTTCGCGGGACCTGGCCCGGGCCATCGCCCTGGTGGACACCGGCGAGAAGCTCAGTCCCCGGGCCCGCGACCTCTTCCGCGAGGTGATGGGCAAATCACGCACCAACACGCTGCTGCCCCTCGGGCTGCTGATGGGCCTTGGCGGCGATTCCGCCGATCCCGACAGCGACCTGCTGGCCTACGGCGTGACCGTGCTCAACAAGACCGGTGACATCGGCATCGCCTATGCCGACGGCGGCTTGATCGAGCTGCCCAACGGCCAGCGGGCCGTGGCCGCGTTCATGGTCAGAGGCCCCTTCAACGATCAGCGCTCCACCGATCTGATCCGCGCCATGGCCGCCGAGGTGTCCCGCACCCTGATCGGCAACGGCCGTGGTGGCCAGGCCGGCGGCACCCGCCAGAACTGATGTCACACCTCCTCCCGCCACTGGTGCTGGCCATCGCCGCCGGCACGCTGAGCCTCAGCGCCAGCGCACTGGGAACGGCCGCCCAGGCAGCCCCTGCACCGGCGCCGGCCGCAGCTCCAGCCACCAGCCAGGCCCCCACCATCCTGCGCCCGCAGACCGTGGCGCCCCTGCCGGGCGGCCTCGACGGGGTGCTGATGGTGAACGACAACAACCCTGAGCTGATTACAGCTCCGGGGGTGCTGCTCTCCACCTTCCCGACGGCCGGCCGCAGCCACCCCGAGGCCCATCTGGATCTGCCCCTGAGCGGGCGGTTCGATCTGTTCAGTCACCACGTCTACGCGGGGCGGCCCGAAAGCCTCAGCTCGACCCTGTGGCTGGCGGTGCTGGCCCAACCGCGCGGCGATCAACCGGTGACCCTGCGCCTGCTGGCGGGATCCACCGCCCTCTCCCAGGCGACGGATGGACGCCAACCGGCGGCACCGTTCCTGCCGCTGCCGGCCCTGATGCCCCAGGACGGCTCGGTGTTCGCCGGCCCGGGCAGCCGGGTGGCGGGTGAACTGCTGGAGCGACAGCGCAGCCCGTTACTGCCCCAGCAGTGGACCCTCCGCCCCGGTGCCACCACGACGCTGCTGGTGCTGCCCCTGCCGG
>RFPK01000226.1 GCA_009926195.1 Synechococcaceae bacterium WB4_1_0192
AGAACAGCTGCTGGAGGATCTGGTGACGGGAACCTGGACAGCCCGAGCTCCACGGCACGGCAGCGGCCAGCGCTGGGGACTGGCCAGCACCGGCCTGGCGGCGGTGGAGACCTGTGAAGGGGAGCTGACCCACGACCCTGAGGCTGGCGGCGGCAGCGTCGTGATCGTGCACGACCCCTGGCGAGCGCTGCCCGGGCGCGGCGGCCACCTGGGTCTCGATGCCGGCCCGGTGCAGCGGCAGGATCTGGACGCACGCAGCGATGTGGCCTGCTTCACAGGCACGATCCTGGACAGCGCCACGGAACTGCAGGGTGAACCCATCCTGCGGCTGCAGGCCGCAGCCGATCAGCCGGGATTCGATCTGTGCGTTGCCCTCTCACGGCTGACACCCGATGGCGCGGTGCATCAGCTGAGTACCGGTGTGTCCCGCTTCCGCGGCGAACACTGCCGGCAACGTCTGCCGCGCTGCGTGCGGTTGCAACCGCTGCTGGCCACCCTGCAGCCGGGGGATCGCCTGCGCCTGTCGATCGGTCTGGCGGCCTGGCCGCAGGTGGCCGTGAACCCCGGCAGCGGCGCGCTGCCCCTGGCAGGCCCCGGTCCGGAGCACCGCATCATCTCGGTGCAGCTTGACCTGACAGGGGGGAGTCTCTGCATCGAGGCGATGGTTCGGGCAAACTGAGCCGGCCCAAGCACCGCACCGATGCCGCGCCGCCTGCGCCCGACCTTCACCAGCCTCGGCCTGGGAGCCTCGCTGCTGCTTGCCGCCACCGGCCCACTCCTGCCTCCGGTGTTCAGCGGCGCTGCCCTGGCCCAGCAGAGCGGCGGGGCCGCAGCTGGCAGCCTGAGCGTGGATGAAGCCCGCGCCGCGGCGCGCCGCATCCTCGACGCCGTGCAGCGCGGCGATGCCAATGCCCGCTACGCCCAGTTCTCGGATGAACTGAAGGCGATGACCAGCCCTTCGATGGTGCAGGCGACGATGCGCAGCCAGCCGAAAGTGCTGCGCTACGAGCTGCTGAGCGTGCGCAGCGGCCTGGGCTCCAGCACCGTGGAGGCGGAACTGACCACAACGGCCGGCAAACGGGTGATCTTCATCGTGCTGAATGGCCGGGGGCAGATCAGCCGCTACTACGTCGATCGGGCCGACGATCCAACCAGCCGCGTGGCCGGCCAGTTCGTCCAGGCCCTGAGCACAGGAAACTTCATCACCGCCCAGAGCTTCCTCAGCCCGCAGTTCCAGAAGGAGGTCACCCCAGCGTCCCTGCAGGCGAAGTGGCTGAACCTGCAGCGCCTGACCGGCAACTTCGTGGCGGTTGGCCGTGTGGTGGAGGCTGAGAGCACGCCGGACGCCCGACTGGTGCTGGTGAACATGCGCTTCACCCGCCTCAGCGACAACCTGTTCGTGATCCTGAACCCGGAGAACCAGGTCGTGGGGATCGACTTTCCACAGGACGCCGCTCCGGCCCCGGCACGCTGAGCGTTCCTCCCCGAGGTTGCCGTGTCAGAGGGCGCTCAGAGGGCACGGTGAACCCGGGAAAGCCGCTTAAGCTCCCAGCCACGCTTTGCGCTCGAATCTGTGCTGGCTCAGCTCGACTGGATGGTGGACGATGCCCAGCGCCTGGCGGAGTGTCGCCACGACCACCCGTTCGCGGTGCTCGGGCCACAACCCCTGGAGAACGGCAACTGGGTGGTGCGGGTCTGGATGCCCGAGGCCGAACGGGTTGAACTGATGACCGGGGGGAACGCCCAGCCGATGGCGACCCCCCATCACCCGTGGATCTTCGAGACGGAGGTGAGCGATGACCCCGGCAGCGGCTATCAGGTGCATGTGTTGCGCGGCGGCATCGAACACGTCGCCCACGATCCCTGGGCCTTCCGCGAGGAATGGATGGGGGAACTGGACCGTCATCTGTTCGCCGAAGGCAACCACCACCACATCTGGGAGCGGATGGGGGCCCACGTCACGACGCGCAACGGTGTCACCGGCGTGATGTTCTGCCTGTGGGCTCCGAATGCCCGCAGCGTGTCCATTCTCGGCAACTTCAACAGCTGGGATGGGCGACACCATCCGATGCAGGCCCGTCTGGGCGGCTGCTGGGAGCTGTTCATCCCGGGGCTGAAGGCCGGCGAAATCTATAAATACGAGGTTCGCACCCAGGCGGGCCACTGCTATCAGAAGGCCGATCCGTATGGCTTCCGCCACGAGGTCCGCCCGAACCACGGCTCGATCGTTGAACCCCTTGGCAGCTACGCCTGGGGTGACGGCGCCTGGATTCAGGAACGCGACAGCCGCAATCCGCTGGATCAGCCGATTGCGGTCTATGAGATGCACCTCGGCAGCTGGATGCACGCCAGTGCCGACCAGCCCTACATCGAAGCGGACGGCACGCCCCGGCCGCCGGTGCCGGCCGCCGATCTCAAGCCCGGCGCCCGCCTGCTCACCTATCCCGAGCTGGCCGATCGGGTGATCCCCTATGTGAAAGCCCGGGGCTTCACCCACATCGAGCTGATGCCCCTCTCGGAGCATCCCTTCGATGGGTCATGGGGATACCAGGTGACGGGCTGGTACGCCCCCACCAGCCGCTTCGGCACGCCGGATGAGTTCCGCGCCTTCGTGGATCGCTGCCACGCCGAGGGCATCGGTGTGATCCTCGACTGGGTGCCGGGCCACTTCCCCAAGGACGCTCACGGCCTGGCCTTCTTCGACGGCGCTCACCTCTATGAGCACGCCGACCCGCGCATCGGCGAGCACAAGGAGTGGGGCACGCTGATCTTCAACTACAGCCGCAACGAGGTGCGCAACTTCCTCGTCGCGAACCTGGTGTACTGGTTCGAACAGTTCCACATCGACGGCATCCGTGTCGATGCGGTGGCCTCGATGCTCTACCGCGACTACCTGCGGCCGGACGGCGAGTGGATCCCGAACGAGCATGGCGGGCGCGAGAACACCGAGGCCGTGCAGTTCCTGCAGCAGGCCAACCACGTGCTGTTCCAGCACTTCCCTGGTGCCCTCTCCATCGCCGAGGAATCCACAACCTGGCCGATGGTGACCCAGCCGACCAGCATCGGCGGTCTGGGCTTCAACCTGAAGTGGAACATGGGCTGGATGCACGACATGCTCGATTACTTCGAGCTGGATCCGTGGTTCCGCCAGTTCCATCAGAACAACGTAACGTTCTCGATCTGGTACGCCTACACCGAGAACTTCATGCTGGCCCTCAGCCACGATGAAGTGGTGCATGGCAAGAGCAACCTGCTCCACAAAATGCCGGGTGACGACTGGCAGAAGTTCGCCAATGTGCGGGCGTTGCTGGCCTACATGTGGACCCACCCCGGCAAGAAGACGATCTTCATGGGCATGGAGTTCGGACAGCGGGCCGAATGGAATGTCTGGGGCGATCTGCAGTGGGACCTGCTGCAGTACGAGCCGCACCAGGGGTTGCAGCGCCTGGTCGACGACCTCAACGCCTTCTACAAGGCCGAACCGGCCCTCTGGCGCGACGATTTCGACCAGTTCGGCTTCCAGTGGATCGATTGCAACGACAACCGCCA
>RFPK01000227.1 GCA_009926195.1 Synechococcaceae bacterium WB4_1_0192
CGCTGTCTGGATCCGGCTCTGGTGAGCGCTCTGGCCAGGGCACAATCGCACGGGAATGCGGTCTGGCAGGACGCTCGCGCCCGCAACGATTTTTCGACTTTTGCCCCGGCCCTCCAGGAGCTGATTCTCCTGCGCCGTGAACAGGCCAGCCAGCTCGCCGCTGCCGAACCGGTGCAGCGCAGTCCCTGGGAAATCCTGGCCCAGCCGTTTGAGCCGGATGTCAACAAAGCCAGACTGGAGGAGCTGTTCGCTCCCCTCAAGCTCGAGTTACCGGCCTTGCTGGATCAGGTGAGGGTCAGCAGCAGCCCCCTGCCCGAGGACATCGATCTGCCCGAGGCACTGCAGGAGCAGCTCTGCGCCGAACTGCTCGACGCCTGGGGCTACGACCCAGTGCGCTGCCAGCGCTCCCGTTCTGCACACCCCTTCTCCTGCACCGTGGGGCCCCAGGACTTCCGCATCACCACCCGCGTCGTGCCCGGCCAGCCCCTCTCCGCCTTCCTGGCCACGGCCCATGAGTGGGGCCATTCGCTCTATGAGCAGGGTCTGCCACGAACGGATGACCACTACTTCCCCTGGCCCCTCGGAGAAGCCACATCGATGGGCGTCCACGAATCGCAGTCCCTGTTCTGGGATCTCCGACCAACGACGGATGCGCTGGGGTGCCTGCAGGACATCCACTGGGCGGAAGGGCTGTTCGGCTATTTCCCCTCCTACGCCCTCGGTCACCTGATCAGCGCCCAGATCTCCGAGAGCCTGGAGCAGGAACTGGGCCCGATCCAGGCCCTGATCCACTCCGGCGGGGAGGCGGAGCTGCAGGCCTGGCTGGGCCGAACCGTGTGGCCGCTTGGCCGATCGGTCAACGCTGAAGCACTCGTGCAGACGGTTTCGGGCCAACCCCTGAGCGCACGACCGTTCCTGAGCTACCTGCGGGCCAAGGTGGAGGAGCTGACCGCCAGCCGATGAAGATCGGCCCGGGAGGCGGGCCGGGCGCTCCGTAGGATGCCGCCCTCCTGTTGCTGGTGCCCGCCCCCATGGCGAACATCGACCACGCCCCGAGCCGCACGATGCTCAACCTGCTGCACGTGCTGCCGGCCTTCGCCGATGAAGCCGAGCTGCGGCTGAACACGATCGTGGAGCTCAACAGCAACACGATCAACAAGTACGAGCTGATCACGGAAACCGGTCATCTCAAGCTGGATCGGGTCGGCTATTCCTCCCTGGCCTACCCCTTCGCCTACGGCTGCATTCCCCGCACCTGGGATGAAGATGGCGACCCGCTCGACATCGAGATCGTCGGTGTGACCGAACCCCTGGTGCCGGGCTCGCTGGTGGAGGCCCGCATCATCGGCATCATGAAATTCGATGACGGCGGTGAGGTCGACGACAAGGTGATTGCTGTGCTGGCTGACGACAAGCGCATGGATCACATCACCTCCTACACCCAGCTTGGTGAGCATTGGCTCAAGGAAACCCAGTACTACTGGGAGCACTACAAGGATCTGAAGAAGCCCGGCACCTGCCGCGTCAACGGTTTCTTCGACACGGCCGAGGCCGTCAAGATCGTCAAGGAGTGCGAAGCCCGCTACCACGCCACCATCGATCCCAAGCTGGTCAACTGAGTCTGCGGCGGCGCCGCTGACTCAGCCCACATTCCCCATCAGCCCCGCTGACCGCGTCCTTGAATCGGGCCGGCGGCGGGGCTTTTACGCTGGCACCTGGCCCCCTCGCCGCCGTCATGCCAACTGCTCAGCGCAGGCCCAAGCGCCTGAACATCGGTTGGAGACATGCCGTACCGCCCCGTGAATCGATGGCTGGCATGACGGTGGCCCTCAGCCTGGTTCTGGCCTGCTCAGCAACGGGGGCAGCCCAGCCGATCACTCCAGCCCAGCCGATCGGTGCAGCGGAGATCCACCTCGACCTCAGTCGGCGCGAGCTGGAGCTTGTCAGGGATGGGCTGACGGTGAACCGCTGGCCGGTGGTGATCGGTGCACCGGAAACGCCGACACCGGTGGGCCGCTTTCAGGTCCGCAGCAAGGTGATCGATCCGATCTACCAGAGCACGAGCACCGGCCTGGTCAAGGGCGTCGGCCCCCTCGGAACCCGCTGGCTCGGCTTCTTCAGCCGGGGGCTCGATCAGTTCGGCATCCACGGCACGCCATGGCCCTGGTGGGTCGATGCCCGCGCCGCGGTCAGCCACGGATGCGTGCGCATGCGCAATGAACACATCGCCGATCTGTTCGCGGCCGTGGAGATCGGCACGCCGGTGATCATCCAGCCGTAGTCAGCCTGGCAAGGGCGCGGGCCATGCCATCACGGCTGGCCAGTCCCTGGAGTGCCACCACCGGCAATCCAGAGCCCGGCGGTCCGACCGGGAGCATCGGCAGATCGGGATCCTCCAGGCGGAACACCGGCAACTGCCTCAGGCCATTGGGTCTGAGCTGATCCTCCAGCTCGGCCAGGCTGGCCTGGTCCGTAAGCCAGAGCAGGTCTGAGCGCCTGCAGGCACCGAGTTGCCGCTCGGGCTCCCCCGCACTGATCGGGCGCTGCAGATCGCCCAGGGTCACCAGCCCCGTGATCCAGTCGTCCTCAGCCACGACCACGCAATGGCCATGGGCATCCAGCAGTTGCTTGAGAGCGACCGCCGCCGGTGTGCTGGCGGGGAGAACCAACGGCGATTCAGGCTCAAGGGCATCCAGCACAGGAATCGAGGCCAGGCCGTTACGGCGTGACTCCTCCACCGGATCCGGCCCCAGCAGACCAGGGTCCGCAAGCCCCTGCCAGCGCTCGACCAAGGCAGCGCTGAGGCCGGCGGCGGCCATCAGCGGCAGCACGATGCGAATGTCGCGGGTGAGCTCGAACAACAGCAATAAGGCCGTGAGCGGAGCGCGAGCACTCCCTGCGAGCACCGCCGCCATTCCCACCATCGCGTAGGCCGGAGGCTCGGCCACCGGCAGCCCAAGACCACCGGGCCCCAGAACCTGGCCGTAGATGCTGCCAAGAACCGCCCCAAGAAACAACGAAGGCGCAAAGCCACCACCCACGAAGCCCGTGGCGCTGCTCACACCCGTTGCCAGCAGCTTCACCCCGAGCAGCGCCAGCAGGGTGACCATGGCGATACCGCCATCGCGGCCGAGTAACGCTTCAATCGTGTCGTATCCGACACCCAACACCTGCGGGAAACCCAGGGCCATCAGACCCACCGCCAGACCACCCAGGGCCGTACGCAGCCAGATCGGGACACGACTGAGTTGCTCCTGCACAGGGCCGCTACGCCCCAGCGACAGCAGACTGATCAGCCCCAGCGACAGCACGCTGGCCAGCAGACCGAGCCCCAGATAGAGCGGCAGTTCAAGTGGTGAAAGAACCTCGTAGGCCGGCAGGCGGAAAATCGGCTCATCGCCGAGGGTGAGCTGTGTCACCAGCGCCGATGCCACGGCGGCCACCAGCACGGCCCGCACGCTGGGCCGGCCGGGGATGGTGCTGTAGCTGCCCTCAAAGGCAAAGAACACGCCGGCGATCGGCGCCTTGAAGCCCGCCTTG
>RFPK01000228.1 GCA_009926195.1 Synechococcaceae bacterium WB4_1_0192
AGCCCAGCTCCGCCAGACGGCGCGCCACCGGCACCAGCGCCGGCTTGTCGCGGTCGTGGGTGGAGAGGAACACCGTGCCGGCAATGGGCAGGGCCTCACCCGCCCCCAGCTCAGCCTTGGCGTAGGCCAGGCCGAAGCCGGCGGCGGTGCCCATCACCTCACCGGTGCTGCGCATCTCCGGCCCCAGGATCGAATCGGCGCCGGGGAAGCGCTTGAAGGGCAGCACCGCCTCCTTCACCGCCTGCAGCGGCGGCACCGGTTCGCTGGTGAGGCCGATCTGCTCCAGCGTGCGGCCGGCCATGATCTGGCTGGCGATCTTGGCCAGCGGTGCACCTGTGGCCTTGGCCACGAACGGCACCGTGCGTGAGGCGCGCGGGTTGGCCTCGATGATGTAGACGTCGCCGTCCTTGATCGCGAACTGCAGGTTGATCAGGCCGTTCACCTGCAGGGCCAGGGCCAGGGCCCTGCTCCACTCGCGGATCGTGGCCAGCGCCTGCTGCTCCAGGCTCACCGCCGGCAGGGCGCAGGCCGAATCACCGGAGTGCACGCCCGCCGGTTCGATGTGCTCCATCAGGCCACCGATCACCACCCGGCCGGTGCCATCGCAGAGCGCATCCACGTCCACCTCGGTGGCGTTCTCCAGGTACTGATCGATCAGCACCGGGTGGTCGGGCTCCACATTCACCGCCTCCACCATGTAGCGGTTCAGTTCCTCTTCGCCGTACACCACCTCCATGGCGCGGCCCCCCAGCACATAGCTGGGGCGCACGACAACGGGATAACCCACGCGGGCGGCCACGGCGCGGGCCTCCTCCTGGCTGCGGGCCAGGCCGTTGCGGGGCTGGCGGATCTCCAGCCGCCGCAGGATCGCCTCGAACTGCTCGCGGTCTTCGGCGGTATCGATCGATTCCGGTGAGGTACCCCAGATGCGCGTGCCGGTGGCCTGGCCCACCGGCGTGGCCAGCCAGCGCAGCAGCGGGATCGCCAGCTTCAGCGGCGTCTGACCGCCGAACTGCACGATCACGCCCTCCGGCTTCTCGGCCTCGATCACGTTGAGCACGTCTTCAAGGGTGAGCGGCTCGAAGTAGAGGCGATCGGAGGTGTCGTAGTCGGTCGACACCGTTTCCGGGTTGCTGTTCACCATCACCGTGGCGAACCCCTCGGCCTGCAGCGCAAACGAGGCATGCACGCAGCAGTAGTCGAACTCGATCCCCTGGCCGATGCGGTTCGGGCCGCCGCCGAGGATCATCACCTTGCGGCGCGTTTCCGGCTGGACCTCACTCTCCGGCGGCACCAGCTCCAGGCTGCCGTCGTCGTGCAGGCGCTCCAGTGGCCGCTCGTAGGTGGCGTAGTGGTACGGCGTGGTCGAGGCGAACTCAGCGGCGCAGGTGTCGACTGTCTTGAACACGGCGCTGACGCCCAGCCCCTGGCGGTGGGCCCGCACCTCCAGCTCATGGCTACCGATAGCCCAGGCGATCTGGCGATCGGCGAAGCCCAGCTGCTTGAGCTCCAGCAGCGCCACTGCATCCAGCTGCGCCAGCTGGCGGCCCTTGAGCAGCCGCTGCTCAGCCTCGATGATCCGGCGCAGCTTGGCCAGGAACCAGATGTCGATCGCCGAGAGGCGATGGATCTCGGCATCGCTGTAGCCGTTCACCATCGCCGTGCGAACCGCGAAGATCCGATCCGGCGACGGGGTGCGCAGCTGACGGTCCAGCTCCGCGCGCTCCGGCGTGACATCGGCGCGGTCGCAGCCCCAGCCGGCATGGCCGGTTTCCAGCGAACGCAGCGCCTTCTGGAACGACTCCTCGAAGCAACGGCCGATCGCCATCGCCTCTCCCACCGACTTCATCGCCGTGGTCAGCACCGCCGGGCTGCCGCGGAACTTCTCAAACGCGAAGCGTGGGATCTTCGTCACCACGTAATCGATCGTGGGCTCGAAGCAGGCCGGCGTCTTGCCGGTGATGTCGTTGAGGATTTCGTCGAGCGTGTAGCCCACCGCCAGGCGGGCGGCGATCTTGGCGATCGGGAAACCGGTGGCCTTCGAGGCCAGCGCCGAGCTGCGCGACACGCGCGGGTTCATCTCGATCACGATCACATCGCCGTTGGCGGGGTTGATCGCGAACTGGATGTTGCTGCCGCCGGTGTCGACGCCGATCTCGCGGATGATCGCGATCGCCTGGTCGCGCAGGCGCTGGTATTCGCGGTCGGTGAGCGTCTGGGCCGGCGCCACCGTGATCGAGTCACCGGTATGCACGCCCATCGGATCGAGGTTCTCGATCGAACACACGATCACCACGTTGTCGGCGGTGTCGCGCATCACCTCCAGCTCGAACTCCTTCCAACCGAGCAGGGACTGCTCGATCAGGATCTGATTCACCGGGCTGGCATCCAGGCCACTCAGGCAGATCGCCCGGAATTCCTCGGGGTTGTAGGCGATGCCACCACCGCTGCCGCCCAGCGTGAACGCCGGCCGGATGATGCGCGGGTAGCTGCCGATCTGCTCCCCCACCGCCTCGGCTTCATCCAGGGTGGTGGCGATGCCGGACGGGCACACGGCAACGCCGATGCGCTCCATCGCCTGCTTGAACAGGTCGCGGTCCTCCGCCTTCTCGATCGCCTCCAGGTTGGCGCCGATCAGCTCCACGCCGAACTGCTCCAGCGTGCCGTCCTTGGCCAGGGCCACCGCCAGGTTCAGGGCCGTCTGGCCGCCCATGGTGGGCAGCAGCGCATCGGGGCGCTCGATCTCGATCACCCGGCGCACCACCTCGGGGGTGAGCGGCTCGATGTAGGTGCGATCGGCCATGTCCGGATCGGTCATGATCGAGGCGGGGTTGCTGTTCACCAGCACGACCTCGAAGCCTTCGGCCCGCAGGGCCTTGCAGGCCTGCGTACCCGAGTAGTCGAATTCGCAGGCCTGACCGATCACAATCGGCCCCGATCCCAGCAGCAGGATGCGACGCAGATCCGTGCGACGGGGCATGGGCAGATGTCCGGCAGCCAAACCCGCCTAGCCTCTCACGCGGCCTGCTGTGGCGCTGTTCAACCCTGCCCTGAAGCGGACTGGCGGCGTCGCTAGTGTTGCGAAAGACACGCCGGTGACGAGCGCATGAGCGAACTCCAGCGCCTGAAGGGGCTGCTGCCCCCCGAGATGCAGAGCTGGGTGTTTGTGGAAGCGGCCGCCTCCGCCGACCCGCCGCTGATCACGATCGAGGAGATCGGCCGCGATGAGGTGGAGATCCAGATCGACCTGCAGAAGTGGGATCTGCTGGCCCTCGACCACCGCAACCTGCTGTTCTGGCACGAGGTGGGCCGCATCCAGAACGATGCCGTCCCCCGCGACGGCTGGGAGATGGCTGCGCTGGCGATCGGGCTCGGTGGCGCCATCGGTGAGCTGTGGGTGCAGGACGGCCTGCTGCTGCTGATGGCCCTCGGCCTCTCCGGCTTCGCCGGCTACCGCCTCTATCTCAAGAACAACTCGGAGAAGCGC
>RFPK01000229.1 GCA_009926195.1 Synechococcaceae bacterium WB4_1_0192
CGAGGGTACGCCGGTGGTCGCGTCCCTGTCGGGCCGGGTGGTGAGCAGTGGTCTGGCCGGTGGCTATGGCCTGGCGGTGGAGATCGAGCACCAGCGGCCGCTGCGCCGCACCCTCTACGGCCATCTCTCGGAGCTCTACGTCAGGCCGGGTGAGTGGGTGCGCCAGGGGGAGGTGGTGGGCCGGGTCGGCAGCACCGGCCTCAGCACCGGACCGCATCTGCACTTTGAGTTGCGCGTGCCGGGGGATGGCGGATGGGTGGCCATGGACCCCGGTGAGCTCGATCCGGGTTCAGCCTTGCGTGGCCATGATGCGATCGCGGTGCTGATGGGCCAGCTCCTGGCCAGTCTGGAGCGACCACACGGTTAGAGCTGGGAGCCGGCGCCGCTCTCCACCAGGCGACCGTCGTGGAAATGCACCACCCGCTCGGCCCGTTCGGCGACGTGGTGTTCATGGGTCACCAGCAGGATGGTCATCCCCTGCTGGCGATGCAGTTCGTCGAACAGATCGAGCACTTCATCGGTGGTGCGTGAATCCAGGGCGCCGGTCGGTTCATCCGCCAGCAGCAGATTGGGCTGGTTGATGATCGCCCGTGCCACCGCCACCCGCTGCTGCTGTCCGCCGGAGAGCTGGTTGGGTCGGTTGTTCACCCGTGTCGAGAGTCCCACCCGCTCCAGAGCGGCCAGGGCACGTTCACGCCGTTCCGTGGCTGGCACACCGGCATAGACCATCGGCAGCATCACGTTCTCCAGGGCCGTCAGCTCCGGCAGCAGGTGGAACTGCTGAAACACGAAGCCCAGTTCCCGGTTGCGCAGATCGGCCAGCTGGTCGTCGTTGAGCTGCTCCACGGCGGTGCCGTTCAACCGATAGCTGCCGCTGCTTGGCCGGTCCAGGCAGCCGATGATGTTCATCGCCGTGCTCTTGCCCGAGCCTGAGGTGCCCATCACAGCCAGGTATTCGCCTGGGTCAACGCGCATGCTCAGATCGCTGAGGGCCACCACTTCGGCCTCACCGCTGCCGTAGACCTTGCGGACGTGCTCCAGTTCAGCCACCGGCGGCAATGGCTGCGCGGATGGACGGGCTGCGCCGGTGGACAGCGGAGTGCGTGCCAAGTGGTCAGCCAACCGGTGTGGAAGACGCGGCCATGGCCGTTGCCGCCAGGGCCTTCTGCAGCATCGGTGTGCCGCTGACCGCACCGCTGGCCCAGTTGAACAGGGGGTTGGAGAGGATGCCACCGACCGCGGTGACCACCACACAGGACACCAGCGCAGCCCGCAGCGGCGGCAGGCCGGCGATGCTCCAGCTCAGCTCGGGGTAGGCCTTGACCACGTCGGAGGCCTCCTGCGGCTCCTTGACCACCATCATCTTGATCACCGAGATGTAGTAGTAGATCGAGATCACCGAGGTGAGCAGGCCCACCACCACCAGCAGGTACTGGTGATCAGCCCAGCCGGCGAAGAAGAGGTAGATCTTGCCGAAGAAGCCGAGCATTGGCGGAATGCCCCCAAGCGACAGCAGGCAGAGGCTGAGGCCCAGGGTGATCAGCGGATCCTTCTGATAGAGGCCGGCGTAGTCGGAGATGCGGTCGCTGCCGGTGCGCAGCGAGAAGAGGATGATGCAGGCGAAGGCGCCCAGGTTCATGAACAGGTAGGCCGCCATGTAGAGCACCATCGCGGCATAGCCGTCCTCGGTGCCGCAGACCAGGCCGATCATCACGAAGCCGGCCTGGCCGATCGAGCTGTAGGCCAGCATCCGCTTCATCGAGGTCTGGGCCAGGGCCACCACGTTGCCCAGCACCATGCTCAGGATCGCCAGCACGGTGAACAGGAGCTTCCACTGGGCCTCGAACGGTTCGAAGCAGCCCACCAGGATGCGCAGCGCCAGGGCGAAGCCGGCTGCCTTTGAACCCACGGAGAGGAAGGCCACCACTGGGGTGGGTGAGCCCTCATAGACGTCCGGCGTCCACTGGTGGAAGGGAACTGCGGCGATTTTGAAGGCCACCGTGGCCAGCACGAACACCAGGGAAAGGGCCGCCACCGGCGCTGCGCTGCCCTGCAGGGCCAGGGCCACCGCATCCAGGCTGGTGCTGCCGCCGGTGAGGCCATAGAGGAGGGAGGCGCCGTACAGGAACACGGCCGCTGCTGCTGAGCCCACCAGCAGATATTTGAGGGCGGCCTCGGAGCTGCGGGCGTCGCGCTTCATGTAGCCCGACAGCAGATAGCTCGCGACCGAGAGGGTCTCCAGCGAGACGAAGATGCTGACCAGATCCGTCGAGCCGCGCCAGCAGCACCAGGGCACCGCCCAGGCCGAGGTAGGAGAACCAGGGCACCCAGCGGCTGGCGGCCTTCTCGCCGGCGAGGTCCACCAACAGGCAGGCCAGCATCGCCAGCAACACGGCCCCCTCGGGGGCGATCGCGGCGGCATTGAGCTGGAGCCCGGTGATCGCGCTCACGGCGCTTGCCGCTGAGCCGGCGGGGTCTGAGGCGGCGGCCGCCAGGAGAGACATCACAGCGGGGAGGGGAGGCCTGTCGGAGCGGACTGTAGCCGCGCTGGCGCTGGCGTTTGGTCGAGGTGCTGCCGACCCGGGGGCGCGCGGACTTGACCGCCGGTGCGATAAAGAGGGAAGCGGTTCACCGCCTGCCTGTGGCGCACACCCTCGTCATCGTCGAGAGCCCCACCAAGGCCCGCACCATCCGCGGGTTCCTTCCCAAGGACTTCCGGGTGGAGGCCTCGATGGGACACGTGCGCGATCTGCCCAACAACGCCAGCGAGATCCCGGCGGCCCATAAGGGCGAGAAGTGGGCCAACCTCGGCGTGAACACCGCCAACGACTTCGAGCCCCTCTACGTGGTGCCGAAGGACAAGAAGAAGGTGGTCAAGGAGCTCAAGGACGCTCTCAAGGGCGCCGATCAGCTGCTGCTGGCCACGGACGAGGATCGCGAGGGCGAATCGATCAGCTGGCACCTGCTGCAGCTGCTCGGCCCGAAGGTGCCGGTCAAGCGGATGGTGTTCCACGAGATCACCAAGGAGGCGATCGGCTGCGCCCTGGAGCAGACCCGCGAGCTCGATATGGAGCTGGTGCACGCCCAGGAGACGCGCCGCATCCTCGATCGCCTGGTGGGTTACACCCTCTCGCCGCTGCTCTGGAAGAAGGTGGCCTGGGGCCTGAGCGCCGGCCGGGTGCAGTCGGTGGCGGTGCGGTTGATCGTGCAGCGGGAGCGTGCTCGGCGCGCCTTCAGGAGCGGCAGCTACTGGGATCTCAAGGCCCAGCTCGCCCAGGGCAGCAGCGGCTTTGACGCCAAGCTCACCCACCTCAAGGGCGAGCGCATCGCCGGCGGTTCCGATTTCGATGAGAGCACCGGCGCCCTCAAGGCGGGCAGCAAGGTGCGGCTGCTGGCCGAGGCTGAGGCGCGTCAGCTGCGGGACGGCGACCTTTCCGAGGGTCCACGAGAGACCGACCGCGACACCCGTCAGCAACTGA
>RFPK01000230.1 GCA_009926195.1 Synechococcaceae bacterium WB4_1_0192
GGAGGGGGTGGAGTTGCGCCAGGCGGGGGTCGAGCATCCCGTGCTGGTGCTGGGTAACCTCACCCAGCCGGAGGAGTTGCGCACCTGCCTGCACTGGCGCTTGATGCCCACCCTCAGCAGCATGCGTGAGGCCCTGCTTTGCCAGAACCTGGCCAGTGGCACGGGCCGGCTCCTGCCCGTGCACCTCAAGCTCGACACCGGCATGGCGCGCCTCGGTGCACCCTGGCAGGAGGGGGCCAGGTTGGTGGCGGCGATCCGCGGGCTGGATGCCGTCCAGCTCGACGGCATCTACTCCCATCTGGCCGATGCCGATGCGCCTGGGGGCGGAGAGGATCCGCTCACGCTGCGCCAGCGCCTGTGTTTTGAGGAGGTGCTCACCAGCCTGCGTCAGCAGGGCCTCGATCCGGGCTGTCGCCATCTGGCCAACTCGGCCGGCACCCTGCGCAGTCCTGCGCTCCACTACGACATGGTGCGGGTCGGGTTGGCGCTCTACGGCCATCGCCCGGCGGACCATCTCGGCGCCGACCTGCGCCTGCGGCCAGCGATGCGGGTGCGCGCCCGGGTCAGCCTGATCCGTGAGGTGCCCGCTGGTGTGGGCGTCAGCTACGGCCATCGCTTCGTCACGCAGCGCCCCACCCGGCTGGCGGTGGTCGGCATCGGCTACGCCGACGGGGTGCCCCGGCTGCTCTCCAATCGCCTGCAGGTGTTGTTCGGAGGTCGGGCCGTGCCCCAGGTGGGCGCGATCACCATGGATCAGCTCGTGCTCGATGCCACCGATGCCCCTGGGCTGGAGGTTGGTGCGGTGGTCACCCTGCTCGGCGATGACGCTGATGCCCGCATCGATCCACAGGCCTGGAGCGAGCCCTGCGGCACCATCCCCTGGGAGATTCTCTGCGGTTTCAAGCACCGGCTGCCGCGGCTGGCCTGCCAGGGGCCGGCAGGCTGATAAGCTTTGCGGGCCGCTGGAGAGGTGGCTGAGTGGTTGAAAGCGGCTCCCTGCTAAGGAGTTACAGGAGGCAACTTCTGTCGAGGGTTCGAATCCCTCCCTCTCCGTTCCCAGGCTCTCGGACTCCGTCCGAAAGCCAAGATCATTCCAGGTCCACATCTGACCAGATCCTTATCTGATCAGCTCTTGGCCTGATCGGATCCACCCCTCAACGGTCCCGTTCCTGAAGGGCAAGATCCTGATCGCTTCCGTTGTTCGGGATGCTCAGGGTCGCGTCCTGTGTCATGGCAGCACTGATCCCTCCGCTGCACCCTCCGCTGTGTTGTCCGGGCTGAGCAGTCGACACAGGTCCGGCAGCAGCTGTTCGTCGCCGGCGCAGCTCTGGCCTTCGCTGAAGGCCACCAGCAGGAATGGATCCCCGTTCAGCGGCTCCACGTAGGCCGCATCGTGGCGTGCCTGGCTCATCCAGCCGGCCTTGCTCCACAGCCGGTCGCCTGCCACCAGGCCCCCGCCGAGGAACCCATCCACCTGGTTCTCGGGATCCGTCGCCCGCAGCGCCGGGTCGATGCTGCGTTCCAGGAGGTCCTGCATGCGCCGGTCGGCGGGTGGTGAGACCATCGCCCCTGCCATCACGGCGTGCAACAGTCTGGCCGTCAGGTCGGTGCTGAGGCGATTCCGGTTGTTCTGCTCTGCTCCATAGAACTGCCGTTCACGGCCGTAGGGGCCTTCGCTCCAGGTTTTCTGGCAGGCGTTGCAGCCTGACCATTCCGGCCAGTTCAGCCCGGCCGCCCAGCGGTTCACCAGCTGGCGCTGCCGACTCCAACGGCTGAAGGCCGCCGGCGGCAGCTCCGGGCCGCTGCCGGTGCCGCTCAGCAGATCCACCACCATCGCCGTGGCGTCGTTGCTGGAGTCGCGGATCATGTCGGCCAGGGCGCGGCGCAGCTCGGGGCTGTCCGCGATCCGCTGGTGCTGGAGCCAGGCCTCTGCGGCCACCAGGTACAGCAGCTTCACCACGCTGGCGGGGTAGCGCGGTTGGTCACCCCGCCAGCTGGCGCCTCGCACGGGCTCGGCCCAGAAACCGGCGGCATCGCTGGCGCTGGCACCGCGCTGCCGCAGGGGACGCGCATAGCGCAGCCAGGTCACCGAAAGCTGTTGGCGCAGCTCCGGCCGCCCGGCGGCGGCCAGTTGATCGATCACCCCATCCAGCTGGTGTTGCAGGGCCCCATCCGGGCAGTAGAACGCCATCGCAGCCAAGGGGGGCAATGGCGAGATTAGGCAGGTTGGCCGAGGGCACGCCGCTGGCCCCGGAGCTGGCGTTGGCCGGGAGCTCTTGGCAGCTCCAGGCCCCCATCGATCTGTTCAGCCACTGGCGCGGGCTCGGGCTCGCCACCCAGGCCGCCCACGGCCGTCAGCTGCAGCTGCTTGAGCCGCTTCGCCCTGGCCAGACCCGGTTGCGGGCGCGGCTGGTGGAGGATGGTTACCCCGGCTGGGTGGAGCTGCAGGCCCTGCTCGGCCATGCCGTGGCCTGCACGCCGCGACGCCCGCGCCTGCTCGATGCCAGCGCCATCAGCCGTGCGATTCCGGCGGTGCTCGCCTACGCCCACCAGGCCAGTCTTCAGCCCAACCACTACCTCTGGGGCGGCAGTCTTGGCCCCGATTTCGACTGCTCTGGCCTGGTGCAGACCGCCTTTGCGGCGGCCGGGATCTGGATCCCCCGCGATGCCTACCAGCAGGAGCGCTTCTGTCAGCCTGTGGCGGTGGCGCCAGGCTGCTACAGCCTGCTGCGCCCAGGCGACCTGATCTTCTTCGGGAAGCCGCAGCGCTGCACCCATGTCGCCCTGTACCTCGGTGGCGGCCGTTACCTGCACAGCTCCGGGCGTCAGCACGGTCGCGATGGCCTGGGGCTTGATGGCCTCGATCCTCAGCTGAGCGATCCGGTCAGCGTCCATTACCGACAGGAATTGCGCGGTGCCGGCCGGGTCGTCCGCTGCCATGACGGCACCACCCTGGCCTGAGCTGCGCTGCCGTCCCTTAGGGTCCTGCCAGCAGGAGAGTCGTGATGCACGCTGCCACCGGGATGGCCGTGACCCCCGAGCTTTCCATTGTCGTTCCCCTCTACAACGAAGAGGAGAGCCTGCCGCTGCTGGTGGAGCGCTTGCTGGCGGTGTTGCGGCCGCTGGGGCGTCCGTTCGAGCTGGTCCTGGTGGATGACGGCTCCAGCGATGCCACGGCCGCGGTGCTGCGCCGCCTGGCGGCCGCCACGCCGGAGCTGGTGGCGGTGCTGCTGCGTCGCAATTACGGCCAGACGCCGGCCATGGCGGCGGGTTTTGATGCCAGTCGCGGTGGTGTGATCGTCACCCTTGATGGCGATCTTCAGAACGATCCGGCCGATATCCCGATGCTGCTGGAGCAGCTCAGGCAAGGCTTCGACATGGTGAGCGGCTGGCGTCACCAGCGCCAGGATCATGCCGTCAGCCGGCTGCTGCCCAGCCGGATCGCCAAC
>RFPK01000024.1 GCA_009926195.1 Synechococcaceae bacterium WB4_1_0192
TGGAGTCGGCAGGGCTCAGGCCAGACACCCCACAATCAATTCGGATTTGTAGCGCGATGCACCTAAGGCCAGGCCACCAGTGCAGCGCCGATGGCCATCATCACCACCCCCAGCCAGCCCCGAACACTCAGCTGTTCCCCGAGGCACACCACACCGAGTACCGCCACCAGAACCACACTCAGCTTGTCGATCGGTGCCACCCGTGAGACGGGTCCGAGCTGGAGAGCCCGGAAGTAACACAGCCAGGAGCCTCCGGTCGCCAGTCCCGACACCACCAACGCGATCAGGCTGGGGCGCGGCAGGCTCTTCAGTTGGAGCCACTGCAGCTCGCCGTTGGCCAGCAGCAGCAGGGTCAGGGCGATCGTCACAACCAACGTGCGCAGCAGCGTGGCCAGATTGGCGTCGATACCCTGCACCCCCAGCTTGGCCAGGATTGCGGTGATCGCGGCCAGCAGCGCCGCGGCGCCTGCCCATAGCTGCCACATTGCCATCGACACATCCAGCGCTGTGGACCAACAATGGCTCCAGATGGTGGTCCCGGATGACGCCGCGTCAGCTCCTCTTCACCCGCCTCGGCGCGATGATTAGCCTGGGTCTGATGGCCAGCCCTGGCCTGGCTGCGCCGTTCAGCTACGACCCGGTGTCCTTTGCCGGCTATGCCAACGCCGTCTTCAAGCGGGATCAGAAGGACGTGTTCGTCCGCAATCTCGGCACCTGCCTGCGAGAAGGCAGCAAGCGCGAGGGCTATCGCTGTCTCTCTGGTGAACTGCTTCAGGCCGACCCCGGCCGTCAGGGCCGCAACTTCTGCAAACTCGATGCCATCTGGTACGTGCCATTCAGTCGCACCATTCAGTACCGCACCGCCAGCTGCGTGTTCCGCAACGACCAGCAGCGCTTGATTGAGCAGGGCCAGCGATTGCTGCGTCAGGGCCTGAACACCCTCGAGAATCACAATCCCTGACAGCCCTGCCGCCGCTACCTAACCTCAGTCCAGCGACCGGACATGTCCATGCTGCATGTACTGAAGTTCAGCTCCCAGGACTGCGGCACCTGCCATCGCATGAGTCATTACGACGCCGCCGTCTGCGATGAACTCGGCTGCACACTCATCAGCGTGATGCTGCAGGACACTGAGCTCTACCGCCGCTACCGGCGCGTGTTGTTGGCCCGCTATCCCGACAAGCAGGGCATGGGGTGGCCCACCTACCTGCTGGTCAGCGAGCCGGATGGGGAGTTCACGATCCACGGGGAACTGCGCGGCGGCATGCCCAAGGGGGACTTCCGCCAGCGGCTCACCGCCTTGTTGCCCGCCTGAGCCGGTGCCAAGCTGCGCCCCAGACGGTCCAGGGTCTTGGCGGCACATCCGAACCGAGAGCAGGCGCGAGGGCCGCAGCGGCCGGTCCTGCTCTGCGGGTACTACGGCGAGCACAACCTCGGCGATGACGCCCTGCTTGAAGCCCTGCTGGCCCTGCTTCCGGCCGGGGTCGTGCCCCTGGTCACCGCCCACGATGCGCTGCAGGTGCAGCAGCGCTTCGGCGTGGCCACCGTGCAGCGACGCAGCCTCAAGGCCGTGCTGCTGGGGTTGTCGCACAGCCGGGCCCTGGTGTTCGGCGGCGGCAGCCTGCTGCAGGACGCCACCAGCTTTCGCAGCCTGATCTATTACGCCGTGCTGATTGCCGCAGCGCGTCTGCAGGGCAAGCCGGTGCTGCTGTGGGCCCAGGGTCTGGGTCCCCTGCGGCGTCGGCCCAGCCGGCGGCTGGTGCGTCTGTTGCTCGGGGCGGTCAGCGGCTGCAGCTGGCGTGATCCGGAATCAGCGCAGCTGGCGGCGCGGCTCGGGCGGCGAGCTCCCCACGGGGGTGACGCAGTCTGGACTCTGCCACCCGGTTGCTGGCGGGGCCAGGGCGGGCCGATCGTGCTCTGCTGGCGGCCCACACCGCTGCTGCAGGGTCAGGCCTGGCGTCCCTATCTGCAGGCCATCGCCGCATTGGCGCAGCAGCACGATCGCATCGTGCTCTGGCTGCCGTTCCATAGCGACCAGGATCGTGGCCTGCTCGAGAGCCTGCGGGATCAGGGCCTGATCAGCGATGGTCTGTTGCGTCGCAGCCGCCTGGTGGAGGTGGAGCGTCCCCAGCAGGCCCTGGCCCTGTTCGAAACGGCCGGCCTGGTGGTGGCGATGCGCCTGCACGCCCTGATCCTTGCGGGCCTGGCTGGAGCACCCGTTGCCGCTCTCAGCTACGACCCGAAGGTGCAGGCCTGTGCCACCGGCCTGACCTGCCCCAGCCACGACCTGGCCGATCCTGCGGATCCAGAGCAGCTGTTGGCCACCTGGCAGGGCTGCCTTGATCATCCGCCTGCAGCCGCTGTGATCGCGGCGCAGCGTGACAGCGCCGCTGTGCACGCTGAGCTTCTGCGCCGACTGGAGTGCTGAGCATGGAGCCCAGCCGCTCGACCAAAGCCCGATGGGCATCGGCACGCTCGTGTGCGAGGGATGGCCAAGCCAGTCCGTGCCCTGGTCAGTCGGCTGTGTTCGCCTGCAGTTGGCGCAGCGTGGCCAGCACCTCCTGGCTGTGTCCCAGCGGCCGCACGGCCGTCCAGCGGGCGCGCAACTGCCCCTGCGGATCGATCAGGAAGGTGTGGCGCTGTGAGAAGGGAGCGATCCAGCTGCCGTAGGTCCTGCTGGTGCGGCCACCGGGATCGGAGAGCAGGGGAAAGGCGAGCGCTTCACTGCCGCAGAAGCGGGCATGGGAGTCAGCGTCATCGGCGCTGACTCCCACCACGGCGGCGCCGGCAGCGTTGAAGGCCTGCAGATCGCGCTGGAAGCCACGGGCCTCAAGCGTGCACCCTTCGGTGAAATCGCGTGGATAGAAGTAGAGCACCAGCCATTGGCCATGGAAGTCGGCCAGGCTTCGCTGCGCCTGCTGGGCTTCGCCCTCCAGGCCAGGCACGAAACCAGGTAAGGAGAAGTCCGGCGCGGGACGATCCAGCTCAGGCAGGGTCCCACCGATGGCCAGGGCGTGGTCGGGCTTCACCAACAGGCCAAGGGCGCTGAGGCCGAGCCCATGCAGAAGCTGACGGCGGTTCATGGGAGGACCCAACAGACCTGCAGGACAGAAAAAACCCGGGCTGTTGGCCCGGGCGGATCAGAGCTCGATCAGCTCTGTGGTGTGGAGTTCCGGGCCGACATCCAGGTCTTGGCTCGGCTCGGTGGCTCAGATCTTGGCCAGATTGATGCCGAGCTCTTTGGCGTAGGCACCCAGACCTTTCTTCTGAATGGTCTTGAGGGCGCGCGTGGACACGCGGAGCTTGATGAAGCGGTTGCCCTCAGCCCACCAAAGGCGGCGCTCCTGAAGGTTGACCTGCTGGAGCTTCTTGGTGCGCACGTGGGAGTGCGAGACGGCCATGCCGTTGTTGGCGCGCTTGCCGGTGAGTTGGCAGACCCGGGACATGACCTTTAACCGAATACGAAACAGTTGTGGAGCGTCGCCCACTTGTTGATCCTATCAAACCGGTTGCAGGCACCGCTCCGAAGCCGGAGCAGCTGGAGCAGCTGTTCCGGCCCGGGGTGATCCCTGCGATCCGGCCATTCAGAGGCCGCGATCCATCAGTTGACCCATCAGATCACAGCTGCGCTGCTGGAACCCGGCCAGTTGGTTCGGCTCGAGGCCACCCACCGCCAGTCGCGCCATCTCATAGAGGTGGCGGCTGAGGTCATCGGCCAGCCGCTGGCTGGGGGAACCTCCTTCGGCGCCGGTGATCACCGAACCGGCCGAGAGCCTGAGCAGGCCCTCGACCAGGCGGTGCCGGCGGTTGACCAGCA
This sequence comes from Synechococcaceae bacterium WB4_1_0192, assembly GCA_009926195.1. Classification (GTDB taxonomy): domain Bacteria; phylum Cyanobacteriota; class Cyanobacteriia; order PCC-6307; family Cyanobiaceae; genus Vulcanococcus. The sequence continues at coordinate 3,818 of RFPK01000024.1, forward strand.
GCACATGGTGATCCGGGAGTCCCGGCAGGCGCTGCTCCATCAGCGCCCCCATGTCGTTAATGCGACGCATCTGTTCCGGCAGCAGGATCAGGGCGGCGGGGGCGTTGTCCCCCTTGAGGGCCTGCACCTGGATCGTCACCTTGTCGTTGGCCAGGGCGGTCCTGAACAGCTCACGCAGCTTCTCGGAGTTGTCCTTGCCGTCGGCATCGCTGAGCTCGCTCTCCTTCTCCTGCAGGGAGTCGTCGAGTTCGCTGTCGACCCGTTGGAACTTCAGCTCCTCGTGCCGGTATTCGAGCCAGGGGATGAACTGGGTGTCGATGAAGGTGTCCGCCAGCAGCACCTCAGCCCCCTGGCTCTTCCACAGAGCCAGGGCACCGGCCTGGCCGGCTTCATCGGTGCAGTACAGGATCCGCTTGTCGTTGTCGGTGTCGAGGCGGCCGCGGTAACCCGCCAGAGTGGTGAAGGCCTTGCCGTCGGCACCGGGAATCGGGTCGAGGCTCTGGTTCTCAGCCGCTCCTTCGTCCGCGCCGCCCGGTTGATCCTGGGCTGGTGCCGTCGTGCCGAACAGCACCAGGTCAGCCACCTGTTCGGCGAATTTCTCGTCCTCCATGGCGCCGATCTTGATGAATGGCGCCAACGCCTCCCAGATCTCGGCGTAACGCTTCGGTTCATCGCGGTGCAGCTGCTTGAGGCGATCGGCCACCTTCTTGGCCACGAAGCCGCCGATCGAACGCACGCGCCGATCGGTCTGCAGGGCCGATCGGCTGACGTTGAGCGGGATGTCCGGCGAGTCGATCACGCCGCGCAGGGGCAGCAGGTAGCGGGGCACCACCTCCTTGATCGAGTCGCTGACGAAGACGTTGTTGCAGTAGAGCCTGATCTCACCCTTCTCCCAGTCGGCCCGGCCGGTGGAACGGGGGAAGTAGAGGATGCCCTGCAGGTTGTAGGGGTAGTCGGTGTTGAGGTGTACCCACAGCAGCGGATCCCCCTGGAAGGGGTAGAGGTAGCGGTAGAGCGCGATGTAGTCGTCGTCGCTGAGTTCGCGGGGGCTCTTGCGCCAGGGTGCTTCGCGCTTGTTCACCGTTTCGCCGTCGAGCTGCACCTCAACCGGCATGAAGTCGCAGTAGGTGGTGATCAGCGTGCGGATGCGCGAGGGCTCGATGTATTCGAGCTCCTCCTCCATCAGGTGCAGAATCACATCCGTTCCCGGTTCGCTGCGCTCGGCGGCCTCCAGGCTGAAATTGGGGGACCCATCGCAGCTCCAGCGCACCGCTTCGCTTCCCTCCCGCGCCGAGAGGCTGATCAGCTCCACCTGAGCGGCCACCATGAAACTGGAGTAGAAGCCCAGGCCGAAGTGGCCGATAATCGCGTCGCTTTCCTGCTTGTACTTCTCCAGGAAGTCCTCGGCACTGGAGAAGGCCACCTGGTTGATGTACCGCTTGACCTCATCAGCGCTCATGCCGATGCCGTTGTCGGAGATGGTCAGCGTCTTCGCCTCGCGGTCGATGCGGATCGAGATCCGTCCCTCCGGGCCCTCGCTGCAGTCACCCGCCATGGCGGCCATGCGCCGCTTGCTGATGGCGTCGACGCCATTGCTCACCAGCTCGCGCAGGAACACCTCGTGGCCGCTGTAGACGGCCTTCTTGATGATCGGGAAGATGTTCTCGGTGTGGATCTGGATCTGACCCTGTTCCGCTTGCAGCACCACGGCTGGTCGATGCGATGTGTGGCCAGATTCCCCCGAGCCGGGTGCTGGCGCCAAGGGGACCTGATGGGCAGGAAACCGACCCCCTTCCGCTCAGGTGCGGGCGTAGTCAGGCTCCAGCCAGCAGAGCGGCAGCGCTTCCCCCGAGGGGAACACCAGCTCGTTCTTGGCGATGCTGGCTGGATCCTGGATCTCCTCGCCGGCGTGCAGACGCCCCTCCACCACCCGGGCGAAGGGATCCATCAGCTGCCGCACGTTCAACACCTCCAGCAGGGAGCCGTCCTCACGGGTCTTGAGAAACATGGTGATCGCTCGCTCGCGCACCGTCCGATGGCGATCGACGGCATCGTCTCGTCCAGTTGCACGACAGCGCGGGTGCCCTGAACGGACTGGTGCTGATCCGCGAATTCCGGGCCGGCTCGGTGGCGGTGGAGCAACCGCCGCTGCAGGCCGCGTCATTGCTGGGGGACTGGCGCGGGGAGGCCGCCACCATCAACGCCGACTGGCCTGAGCCCGACAGCGCCCCGGCTGCCATCCAGGTCCAGTCTGCAGCTGGTGGGGAGCTGAGCCTCCAGATCACGATCGGCCTGCACAGCGAACAGGCCCAGGGTCGCCTGTTGCTGCTGCCGGATGGTGGCTATCACCTCTCACCCCTGCAGGTGAGCCATCGGCAGCCCTTCAGCGTCCAGGCTGGCTGGCTGGCCTCGCCAGGCCGCCTGCAGTGTCTGATCCGCCGCTTTGATGGCAGCGGCGCCTGGCAGTCCTCGACCCAGCTGCGCCTGCAGCGGCCCTGAGCGATTCCGGGTTCAGGCCGCCCGCTGCAGATCGGGCCGCTCCTCGGCAAGGATCGCCCCTTCAACCGGGCAGACCTGCAGGCAGATCCCGCAGTCGATGCAGGTGTCGAAGTCGATCCAGTAGTAGCTGTTGCCCCGGGCATTGGGCTTGTTGCCGGGGTTGATGCAGGCCACCGGGCACGCGTCCACGCAATCGGCCACCCCGGTGCAGACATCGGTGACGATCGTGTGAGCCATGAAACGCGGCACAGGGTTGGAGCGATCCTAGGCAGCCCGCTGACCTGATCCGGCCCTCAGCCCAGCCAGCGCACGCCGCCGCAACCGCGATCGCTGGCGATCAGCGCCGCTTCCTCCTCACTTGGGCAGGGTTGGTGCAGCAGTTCCGCACGCTCACCCGCCGCGTGGCAGCGCTCCAGCAGTTGGAGAGCCTCCGCCAGCTGGGTGGTCGTCCGGTAAGCCACGAGCAGGGCCTGCGCTCGCTCGGGCGCGGTGGCCTCGGTGCCGAGCAGCTCGCGGATCGCCTCCACGTCAAAACTGAAGCCCAGACCTGCGTCCGTCTCGCCGAACCGCTTGACCAGGCCGTCGTAGCGGCCACCGCTGGCGATCGCCACGGGAGCCTCCGCTCCCTGACACACCAGCTTGAGCACCAGACCGTCGTAGAGGTCGTAGTGGGGTTGGAAACTGGGATCGAGCTGCAATCGCACCCCCTGGGCCATGGCCGCCGGAGCCACCACCTTCAGGGTCTCGGCCAGCTGGTCCAGCAAGGGGACCGGACCCAGCTGCTGCTCCAGTTGGTAGAGCACCGCCTCCGGTTCGCCGCGCAGGCGCATCAGTTGCTGAAGTCCCTGGCGCTGATGGCCCGGCAGATCCAGGCTCGCCAGGGAGAGGGGGTCGTAGTTGATCAGCGCCTGGCGGGTGGCCGTGCGCTGTTCGCCAGGCACCTGATCCAACAGGGCGGTGAGTACACCATGGTGGCCCAGCAACAGGGTTGGTCGGTGCTGGCTGCCGATCTCCAGCCGTCGCAGGCAGGCCAGCAGCAGGCGCAGCAGTTCGGTATCGGCGGCGCTGACCGGTTCGGCCAGGGCCGCCAACAGCTCGACGCCGCTCTGCAGGCGCTCCTCCAGCCGGTGTTGCCCCGAATCGCTCGTGCCTGAGCGGAACACCGTGCCGCTGCTCCACAGGCGCAGCGGCCTGGGCCGAGTCGCCAGGCGTGTGCAGGCGGCACGGGCGATCGAGGCGGTCATCTCCGGCCGCAGACCGAGCGGCTCATCGGCCGCGAGGCGCACCACCTCGCGGTCGTCGATGCCACCCCCCGCTTCAAGGGTCTCCAGCCGCTCCACCAGTGGCGGCGCCACCTCGGCATAGCCCCACTGCCGATACACGCTCGCCAGCTGATCACACAGCCAGCGGTTGCCTTCCACTTCCCGCGGATTGAGATCCCTGGCGCCGGCGGCGGGTTGCAGGGCCATTGATCGTTCCAGGGCGGACTGGCGCTGATCCTATGGAGTGGGGTTCGGGGCGGCGCCATCCAGCTCGGGGGCCCCGAAGCTGGCACCGCTGAGCGGTGAGCAGGCGGCAAGCCCCTCGATCAACGCCCGCCGGATGGCCGGGCTGCAGGCGATCACCCTGCCGCTCTCCAGCCTGGCCGGGCCACCGTCGTACGCGCACACCACCCCGCCGGCCTGCTCAACCAGCACCAGGCCGGCCGCCAGGTCCCAGGGGGAGAGGCCCCGCTCCCAGTACCCATCCAGGCGTCCATCGGCGACGAAGGCCAGGTCCACGGCGGCGGCACCGCCCCGGCGGACCCCACGGGTGCGGTGGGTGAACCAGGCGAATTCGGCGTAGTTGTTGTCGAGGCGGGTGTGGCGGTCGTAGGCGAATCCGGTCACCAGCAGCGAGCTGGCGAGGTCCTGGCAGTCGCTGACCCGGATCGGCTTGTCGTTGCACCAGGCGCCGAGGCCTGGTGCCGCCCAGTAAAGGCTGTCCAGGGCGGGGACGGCCAGGGCCCCGAGCAGCGGAGCGCCCTGGTGGGTCAGGCCGATCGAGGTGCCGAAGAAGGGATAGCGGTGCGCGTAGTTGGTGGTGCCGTCCAGGGGGTCAACACACCACTCCAGATCCGACCCCTCACCGCTGCGCCGGCCGCTCTCCTCGGCCAGTACGCCCAGGGCCGGGGTTTCTGCGCTCAGGACCGCCAGCACGGCCTGTTCGGCGGCCAGATCGGCCTCGGTGACCAGATCACCGGCCCGCCCCTTCTCCCGCACCCGCTCGAGCTGGCCGAAGTGGCGCCGCAGCTGCTCAGCACCGGCTTCGGCGGCCCGGCGGGCCACCGCCGCCAGATGCTGCAGTTCGCGGTCGCTCAGGCCGCTTCGGCGCAGGCTGGTGTCAGAGAGGCGGCAGGGGTCACTCATTCGTCGTCGAGGGGGATGCCGGGCCGCACCTTGCCACGGCCGAAGTGGCGGCCGAACTGGAGCTCGTAGACCTCATCCTCATCCTGGGTCTCCACCTCCAGGGGGCCGAGGGCACGGGCCACGCACAGCAGCCCATACCCCTTGCTGCGCACCTCCCTGGAGAGGCCGAGGGCTTCGCGCTGGTCGATCGTGCCGCTGATCACACGCACCGCGCAGGCCGTGCAGCAGCCATTGCGGCAGCTGAAGGGCAATGGTTCCCCCTGCTGCTCGAAGCTGCGCAGGATGTACTCACCCTCGGGCACCTGCAGCCGGATCGTGCGCTGCTCCTGGCGCCAGTGCACCGTGATCGGATGACTTCGCATGGCAGGACTTCGGCGCGCGGCAGGGAGACTGCTACATTCTCACCGTTGCCCCGCGCAGCCGCGCTCGCTCCAGCCTCAGGGTTTCGATCCTGGCCAGGATTTCGGTTCTGACCAGCCCTCAACACCCTGAATGCCAGAACGAACGCAGCGAAAAGCCCCTCGCGGAGAGGTGGCCGAGTGGTCGAAGGCGCAGCACTGGAAATGCTGTATAGGGGCAACTCTATCGAGGGTTCGAATCCCTCCCTCTCCGTTTCAGAAAGCCGTCCGCAAGGGCGGCTTTTTTGTGCTCACCCTCAAGCGCGAATCTGTAGTCATTGATCTGCCGATCTGCGCATGTTGCCCCGCTGTTCTGAACTCTGGGCTGAGCCTGATCCCTGGGACGCCACTTGTCTCGCTTGCGCTGGGCGGGCGACTCAGCCGAACCGCCCGGAGACGTAATCCAGGGTGGCCTGCTGCCGCGGAGCATTGAAGATCGCCTCGGTGTCAGCGAATTCCTCAAGGCAGCCCACCTTTCGATCAGAATCCGGGTGGGCGGTGACGTTGAAGAAGCCGGTCATGTCACTGACCCGCACCGCCTGCTGCATGTTGTGAGTGACGATCACAATCGTGTAACTCTTCTTGAGTTCGTGCATCATCTCCTCGATCTTCAATGTGGAGATCGGATCCAGGGCTGAACAGGGTTCATCCATCAGAATCACCTCCGGTTCAATCGCAATCGCCCGGGCGATGCAGAGCCGTTGCTGCTGACCACCGGAGAGGGCGTAGCCGCTCTCGCTCAACTTGTCCTTGGTCTCCTCCCACAAGGCAGCCTTGCGCAGGGACCGCTCCACCAGCTCGTCCATGTCGCCGCGGTAGCCATTGATACGGGCTCCGAAGGCGATGTTCTCGTAGATGCTCTTGGGGAAGGGGTTCGGCTTCTGAAACACCATGCCGATGCGACGCCGCACCTCCACGGGATCGACGTTGCGGGCGTAGAGGTCCTGGCCATCGAACAGCACCCGGCCGCGCAGGCTGCAGCCCTCGATCAGGTCGTTCATGCGGTTCAGCGCCCGCAGCACGGTGCTCTTGCCGCAGCCGGACGGGCCGATGAAGGCGGTCACCTTGCCGCGGGGAATCTCCATGTAGACCCCGCGCACGGCCTCATGGTCGCCGTAGCTGATGCTCACGTCCTGGAGCGAGAGACAGGTGGCGGTGGCCGCTGTGGCGGTGCTGCTGGCGGAGACGGTCATCACAGGAAAGATGTGGTGAGAGGGTGTTCAGCTGTGGGTGAGACGGCCGAGCCAGCGCGCCAGCAGGTTGGCGGCCAGGATCATCACGACAAGGACAAAGGAGGCTGCCCAGGCCAGGGAGATCTGAGCTTCGTAGGGCATGATCGCGAAGTTGTAGATCAGCACCGACATCGATGCGATCGGCTTCAGCAGCCCGTCCGGCCAGAAGGAGGAGAACAGGGCGGTGAAGATCAGTGGGGCTGTTTCACCGGCCCCCCTGGCAATCGACAGGACGACGCCGGTGGCGATCGGTGAGAAGGCGGCGGGCAGCGTGATGCGGGTCACGGTCACGAACCGCGAGGCGCCGATGCCCATCGCTCCCAGCCGCAGTTCGTTGGGGACGAGCTTCAGGCCTTCGTCGGTGGTCTTGATCACGGTCGGGATCATCAGGACCGCCAGGGCGATACCACCCGCCAGGGCGCTGTAGCTCTCACCGAACAGGATGCGGCTGCTGACAATCAGACCGTAGACGAACACCCCGCAGATGATCGATGGCACTCCCGCCAGGACATTGGTGCCGAAGCGAACAAAACGGGAAAATGCACCGCCCCGTGAATATTCCGCCAGATAGATGCCTGCCCCAACGCCGATCGGAATCGCCAACAGACTGGCGATCAAGGTGACGATCACGGTGCCCAGAATCGCGTTGCCGATCCCCCCTTCCTCCAGTCCAGGGGCCGGCGGCAGACCCGTGAGCAGGCCCACGCTCAGCAGCGAGCCACCCTTGATCAGCACATAGGCGAGCACCAGGACCAGCGGCAGCACGGCGATGGTCGTGAACAGGGCCGCCACCAGCGTCAGCAGCTGGTTCCAGCGGTTGCGGGCCAGGCCGGGCCGGAGCAGCAGGGATCCGCGTTTGAAGGTCGCCATGGCTGCTCAGTAACGCAGGCTGAGACGGCGCACCACCCACTGCGCCAGGACGTTCACCACCAGCGTGAGCAGCATCAGCACCAGAGCCGCGTACATCAGGGCCGAAACCTGAAGGCCATCGGCCTCACCGAACTGGTTGGCGAGCATCGAGGAGATCGTGTTGCCGGGTGCCAGAAGGCTCCAGCTGAAGTTGGTGGAGTTGCCGATGATCATCGTCACGGCCATCGTTTCGCCCATGGCCCGGCCCAGGGCCAGCATCACACCGCCGGTGATGCCGGACACCGCCGCCGGCAGGATGACGTGCAGGAGCGCCGTACTGCTCGCTGACCGGATCCCAGTTGGAGGTGGTGAGGAAGCTCAGGCCGAAGCGGCTGAGCGCTTCGCGGGAGCCACCCACGACGGTCAGCAGGATGCCGAGCAGCAGCAGGCCGACGACGGAGGCCAGGCCGACCGTGAGCCTGTGAAAGCCCTGATCGAGAAGCTTTTCCCCGAGGGGCCGACGCCGCAGGGCAAAGAGTTCAGGGCGGGGACCCGTGGCCATGGGGTTCTTGGTCTGTTGGCAATCTACGGGGCGACCCCGTGACCATCCTGGTGACGCATCCCGGCCTGGTGGAATCACCTGGGGCCGTTAGCGTTGGGCCGCAGCCATCAGTGGGGCAGGCGAGGCCAGCGTGCAGGCAATCGGGTGTGAGCGCGGGGCCGGCGGCGGCTCCAGACGGGACGAGCGAGGCCGCTCCCGAGGCAAGGGGCTGGACTGATGGCTCGCATCGTCGGTATTGACCTCGGTACCACCAATTCGGTGGTGGCCGTCCTGGAGGGTGGCAGGCCCCAGGTGATCGCCAGCGCCGAAGGCGGGCGCACCACCCCATCGGTGGTGGGCTTCAGCAAGGATCGTGAACTGCTGGTGGGCCAGCTGGCGCGGCGTCAGCTGGTGCTCAACCCGCGCAACACCTTCGCCAACCTCAAGCGCTTCGTCGGCCGTCAGTGGGATGAGCTCGATGACGGCAGCCTGTCGGTGCCCTACACGGTGCGGGCCAATGACCAGGGCAACGTCCGCGTCGTCTGCCCCGCCACCGAGCGCGAGTACGCCTCCGAGGAGCTGGTGGCGAGCATCCTGCGCAAGCTCGTCGACGACGCCAGCACCTATCTGGGCGAGCCGGTTGAGGCGGCGGTGATCACCGTTCCCGCCTATTTCAATGACGCCCAGCGCCAGGCCACCCGCGACGCCGGTCGCCTGGCCGGCATCAGCGTTGAGCGCATCCTCAATGAACCCACGGCGGCGGCCCTGGCCTACGGCTTTGATCGCAGCACCGTCAAGCGGGTGCTGGTGTTCGATCTGGGTGGCGGCACCTTCGATGTGTCCGTGCTGCGGGTGGCCCAGGGCGTGTTCGATGTCAAGGCCACCAGCGGTGATACCCAGCTGGGAGGGAACGACTGGGATCGCCGCATCGTCGACTGGCTGGCCGACGCCTTCCAAGAGGAGCACGGCGTCGACCTGCGCCGCGATCGGCAGGCCCTGCAGCGGCTCACCGAGGCCGCTGAGAAGGCCAAGATCGAACTGAGCGGCGTGCAGAGCACTCCGATCTCCCTGCCCTTCATCGCCACGGCGGAAGCGGGTCCGCTGCACATCGAGACCACCCTCGAGCGCGGCACGTTTGAAGGCCTCTGCCCGGATCTGCTCGATCGACTGCTGCGGCCGGTGCAGCGGGCTCTGCGCGATTCCGGCCTGGCGGCCGAGGACATCGACGACGTGGTGCTGGTGGGCGGCTCCACGCGCATGCCGATGGTGCAGGCGATGGTTCGCACCCTGATTCCGCTTGAGCCCTGCCAGTCGGTCAACCCGGACGAGGTGGTGGCGATCGGCGCCGCCGTGCAGGCCGGCATCCTCACCGGCGAGCTGCGCGACCTGATGCTCAACGACGTCACGCCTCTCTCCCTGGGGCTGGAGACGATCGGCGGCGTGATGAAGGTGCTGATCCCGCGCAACACGCCGATCCCGGTGCGCAAGAGCGATGTGTTCAGCACCTCCGAGGCCAACCAGAGCTCGGTGGAGATCCATGTGCTCCAGGGTGAGCGGCAGATGGCGGAGGGCAACAAGAGCCTGGGGCGCTTCCGCCTCTCGGGCATTCCGCCCGCTCCCCGCGGCGTGCCCCAGGTGCAGGTGTCGTTCGACATCGATGCCAATGGCCTGCTCCAGGTGTCGGCCACCGATCGCACCACCGGCCGCCAGCAGAGCGTGAGCATCCAGGGGGGCTCCAACCTCAGCGAGGAGGAGATCACCCGCCTGATCGAAGAGGCGGAACGGAAGGCCACGGAGGACCGCCGACGTAAGGCCGAGATTGATCGCCGCAACCGCGCCCAGACCCTCGTGGCCCAGGCGGAGCGGCGCCTGCGCGACGCCGCCCTTGAACTGGGTCCCTACGGCGCCGAACGCCAGCAGCGGGCCGTGGAGATCGCCATGCGCGATGTGCAGGACCAACTGGCGTCTGGCGATCCGGCCGATCTGGATCTGAGCGTCAGCCAGCTGCAGGAAGCCCTGTTCGGTCTCAATCGCCGCCTGGCCAGCGAGCGCCGCCAGGACAGCAATCCCCTGCAGGGTCTCAGGAACACGCTCGGCTCGATCAAGGACGAGCTCTTCGCCGACGACGACTGGGATGAGTGGGAGCGGAGCCGCAGTCGCGATCCATGGATGGAACCCTCCTGGTCCGCCGTTCGTGGCCCTGAGAGCTGGGATCGCGACCTGCCGCGCGACCGGGATCTGGATCGGGTCCCCACCAGCGATCGTGGCCGGCAGGTCGATCGCGATGCGGACAGGTCTGCCTCCTGGCGTGACCGCTTCGCCGACACGGACCCCGCTGATCAGTCCCTCTCCTACCGGGAGCGGCGCCCTGATGCTGAACCCGTGCTTCCTCGGCGGCCTTCGAGGCGCGACGACGACCCCTGGAACGAGGACTGAGCTGTGAGCACCAGCCTCAGCCGCTCTGCCGCCGTGAACCACTGGGCCGTGCTCGGCCTGGAGCCGGGGGCGGATGCCGCCACCCTCAAGCGCGCCTTCCGTTCCCTGGCGCGGCGTTGGCATCCGGATCTCAATGGCAACGATCCCCATGCCGAAGAGCAGTTCAAGGCCGTCAACGAGGCCTATGCGGTGCTCAGCGATCCGCTGCGGCGCCAGCAGTGGGAGGCCGGTCTCGACGAGGCCGATGCCGCAGCGGTGGGCCTGGATCCGTTTGCCAGCGGCTTTCCCGACTTCGACGACTACGTCGCCGCCCTGTTCGGCCGCCAGCGGCGGGCTCCGCT
>RFPK01000231.1 GCA_009926195.1 Synechococcaceae bacterium WB4_1_0192
TGGAGCACGGTGCGCTCTGGCTGGTGCGCGACTGGCAGGGCGGGCGCACCTATGCCGATCTGCTGGCGGCCCGCTCCGAGCGGCAGCTGGTGTTCAGTGCCGGTGAGGTGCTGCTGCTGCTCCGCCAGCTGCTCCCGGTGCTCTCCGCCCTGCACGGCCAGCAGCTGCTCCATGGCGATCTGGCCCCGGCCAACCTGCTGCGTCTGCCCCTGCCGCTGCCGGGTTCTGCTGCTCCCGCCGAGGTGCTGACGGTGCTGCTGCGACCCAGCGATCTGGAGTACGAACAGCCGCGCCTGCGCACCTGCCGCCGCCGGCTTGAGCAGCGGCGCCGCGAATTGCGCACAATGGCCAGGCGTTACCGCGTCTGGCAGCGGCGGGTTGTGGCCCTGGAGGCAGAGCAGCAGTGGTTTCGGGACAGCGCCCAGCACCAGACCCCGCCGCTGCCTCCCAGCTGACGCTGGAGGCCTGGCTGCGCCCGCTGCAGCAGGCACTGCAGCTGGAGGCCGATCGCGGCTTCGCTGATCTGCAGGGCCGTCGCGAAACCTTCAGCGCCTTCCTGGCCCGCGCTCTGCTGCAGCCGCCCCTGCCGCTACCGCCCCGGCAGGCCCAGGCCCTGGCTCAGCTGGCCGAAGCCTACGCCGCTTATTCCGGCCAGGGCCTGACCCAGCGCCAGAGCCTGGTGCGCCGCAGCCGCCAGACCCTGCATGAGCTTCAGTGTGCGCTACGCCCAAGCACGCCGCCGGCGCCGCCTCGTCTGCGCCTGTTGCCTGATGCCGAACCCAGCGGTTCCACCGCCCCTGCCGCCGCTCGCGTCGTCCGCCCCGATACGCCGCTTGGTGAGGTGCGCGGTATCGGTCCCAAGGCCGCTGCTCGCCTGGCGGCCCTCGATCTCTGGCTGGCGGAGGACCTGGTGCGTCACTATCCCCGCGACTACCTCGATTACGCCAACCTGGTGCGCATCGCTGCCCTGCAGCCGGGCAGCACCGCCACGATCGTGGCCACGGTGCGGCGCTGCCACACCTTCACCAGCCCCCGCAACCCCAATCTCTCGATCCTGGAGCTGCAGCTGGCCGATGTCACCGGCCGACTCAAGGTGTCCAAGTTCTTTGCCGGCAAGCGTTTCAGCTCCCCCGGCTGGCTGAAGCTCCAGCAGCGCCAGTATCCGCCCGGCGCCACGGTGGCGGTCAGTGGTCTGGTCAAGGAGACGCCCTATGGCCCGGTGTTCCAGGACCCGCTGATGGAGGTGCTGGCCAGCCCCAGCGCCCCGGTGCAGAGCGAGCAGATCGGCCGGCTGCTACCGGTCTATGGCCTCACCGAGGGCCTGACGGCCGACCGCCTGCGCAACCTGATGCGGCCGGTGGTGACAGCAGCGCGCCTCTGGCCCGATCATCTGCCCGCCGGTCTGCTCCAGCGTGAGCAGCTGCTCGCCCTGGGGGAGGCGCTCTGGCAGATCCATCGCCCCGCGGACCGCGCCAGCCTGGCCGCTGCCCGTCACCGCCTGGTGTTCGACGAGTTCCTGCTGCTGCAGCTGGGGCTGCTCCAGCGTCGCCATGAGCTCACCAGCCGGCCGGCGCCACCGCTGCTGCCGCTGCCGGGCCAGAGCCTGATCGGCGCTCCTGCAGCAGCGCCGGCCTCCCTGCTGCAGGCCTTCCTGGATCTGCTGCCCTTTCCGCTCACCGGCGCCCAGCAGCGGGTGCTGGCCGAGATCCGCGCCGATCTGGTGCGCGATCAGCCGATGGCGCGGCTGGTGCAGGGCGATGTCGGTTCCGGCAAGACCGTGGTGGCCATCGCCGCCCTGCTCACCGCCATCGAAGCCGGCTGCCAGGGCGCGCTGATGGCCCCCACCGAGGTGCTGGCCGAGCAGCACCACCGCAAGCTGTGTGAGTGGTTGCCGCAGCTGCATGTCAGCTGCGCCCTGCTCACCGGCTCCACCCCGGCGCGGCGCCGGCGCGAGCTGCTCAACGACCTGGCCAATGGCCAGCTCAAGCTGCTGGTGGGCACCCATGCCCTGCTCGAGGACCCGGTGCAGTTCGCCCGCCTTGGCCTTGTGGTAGTAGATGAACAGCACCGCTTCGGGGTGCATCAGCGCAATCGCCTGCTCGGCAAGGGCCTCCAGCCCCATCTGCTGACGATGACGGCCACCCCGATCCCTCGAACCCTGGCTCTGTCGCTGCATGGTGATCTGGAGGTGAGTCAGATCGATGAGCTCCCCCCCGGCCGCACGCCGATCTGCACGCGCCTGCTCGGCGCCGGCGAACGGCAGGAGGCCTATGCGCTGATCCGTGAGCAGGTGGCCCTGGGCCAGCGCGCCTATGTGGTGCTGCCGCTGGTGGAGGAGTCCGAGAAGCTTGAGCTGCGCTCGGCCGTTGAGGCGCACCGCCACCTGAGTGAGGAGGTGTTCCCTGATCTGCAGGTGGGTCTGCTGCATGGCCGTATGGCCAGTGCCGATAAGCAGGCGGCGATCAACGCCTTCGCCAGTGGCCAGAGCCAGGTGCTGGTAAGCACCACCGTGGTGGAGGTGGGCGTCGATGTGCCAGCCGCCAGCGTGATGTTGATCGAGCACGCCGATCGCTTCGGCCTGGCCCAGCTGCACCAGCTGCGCGGCCGTGTCGGGCGCGGCGCTGCCGCCTCCCACTGCCTGCTGCTCAACGACAGCCGCAATGCCCTCGCCCGTCAGCGCCTGGAGGTGCTGGTGCAATCCACCGATGGCTTCGAGATCGCCGAGATGGACCTGCGCCTGCGGGGTCCTGGCCAGGTTCTCGGCACCCGCCAGAGCGGTCTGCCGGACCTGGCCCTGGCCAGCCTCAGTGATGACGGCGAGGTGCTCGAGCAGGCCCGCCGGGTTGCCCGCGAGCTGCTGGAGCACGATCCCGAGCTGCAGCGCCAGCCTGCCCTGGCGGCGGTGCTGTCCAAGCAGCGCCAGCGCCTCGTGCAGGGGGCTCGCCTGAACTGATCCCATCCGTTCGAACCGTTCCCACTGTTCTCCTTTTTGCCTCTTCTCCTGTTCGCCCTTCTGGCCTCTTCGCCCCATTGATCCGCAACCCATGGCTCTTCGTCCCTGGAGTCCGATCCCGATCGTCGACAACGGCGAGCCGTTGCTGGACCTGCCTGCGGAGTTCCTGCGGCTTGAACCCCACCCCTATCGCGCCGTTGGTGCTCCCTATGGCGATGGTGGCTCGCCGTTTCGTCTGCGCAGCGGTGTGATCGAGCGGCTGCAGCGGGCGCAGCAGCAGCTGCAGTTGCTGCGCCCCGGCTGGCGGCTGGCGATCTTTGATGCCTGGCGGCCGCTGGAGGTGCAGATCTTCATGGTGGAGTACACCATCGCCGCCGAATGCAAACGACTGGGGATCGATCCCACCCCCGACGCCGGAGGGGCCTGCCCCGAGCTGGCCGCAGTCGTGGCCACGGTCGGCCGCTTCTGGGCACCCCCCAGTGACGATCCGGCCACC
>RFPK01000232.1 GCA_009926195.1 Synechococcaceae bacterium WB4_1_0192
CGGCCCTGGCGGCCCTGCTGGAGCCCGGTGAGGGCCTTGATCCGGCGGCGATCGAGCGGCGCCGCGCCGCCCTGCGTCAGCGCTTTCCCGATGCCAGCTGGAGCGTGCGCCCCGGCGCAACCCTGCGCGATGGTCGCCCCACCACCGAGGTGCTCGTCACCGGCAGCCACCGCGAGGGTGGCATCAACTTCCGCCTTGAGGCCCGCCAGCAGCTGGTGCTCAGCGGCAGCGGCCCGCGCTTCAATCGCCAGGAGGTGCTGCACGAGAGCGCAATCCTGCGCAGCGGCGACGCCGACCTCAAGGTGAGCCTGCTGTTCCCCGATGCGGTGCTCACCGGCCAGCGCTACGACCTCGACGTGGTGTTCGATGAGCCCCTGGAAGGGGCGGTGATCGCCGGCGCCATCCAGCCGGTCACTGCGGTGGAGCAGCTGCGTCTGCAGAGTCCCGATCTGCAGCTCGATGCCCTCGGCGGCGGCGGTCTGTTCAAGACGGTGCAGGCCCCCTATCAGCCCGGCAGCCAGACCTGGGGCGTCCTGTTGGTGCATCCCAAGGGCATCGTCGCCGCCAGCAAGCGGGTGCGGGTGGTGGCGGATCGCCAGGCGTTGCAGCCCTGACGGCCGGCGAGCCAGGCGAGCTGGCCCACACAAAAAAACTCCCCGTTCACGGCTGCAGTCCTGCAGCGTGAACGGGGAGGGGATGATCAGGGGCCTGGATCAGGCCCCTCTGAATCCGGTCCGAATCCGCTCGGATCAGGCCTCGTCGAGGGCGGCCACGCCGGGCAGCACCTTGCCTTCCAGCAGCTCGAGGCTGGCGCCGCCACCGGTGGAGATGTGGCTCATCTTGTCGGCCAGACCGGCCTTCTCCACAGCCGCCACGGAGTCGCCGCCGCCGATGATCGTGCAGCAGCCGCTGCCGCTCAGATCAGCGAGGGTGGTGGCGATGGCGTTGGTACCGGCCGCGAAGGCGTCGAACTCGAACACGCCCATCGGACCGTTCCAGATCACGGTCTTGCAGTCGGCCAGGGCGTCCTGGAACACCTTGACCGAGTCGGGGCCGATGTCGAGGCCCATCCAGCCGTCGGGGATGGCATCCACCTTGGCGATCTGGCTGTTGGCATCGGGGGCGAAGTTGTCGGCCAGCACCACATCGGTGGGCAGCAGGAACTGCACACCCTTGGCAGCGGCCTTGGCTTCCAGCTCCTTGGCCAGCTCCAGCTTGTCCTCTTCCACCAGGCTCTTGCCGACGGCCAGGCCGCGGGCCTTGTAGAAGGTGAAGATCATGCCGCCGCCGACAAGGATCTTGTCGCACTTGTCGAGCAGGGCCTCGAGCACGCCGATCTTGGAGCTCACCTTGGAGCCGCCCACGATCGCCGCCAGGGGGCGCTTGGGCTCATCGATGGCGCCCTGCAGGTACTGCAGCTCCTTCTCCATCAGGTAGCCGGCCACGCTGGGGCTCAGGTACTGGGTCACGCCCTCGGTGGAGGCGTGGGCGCGGTGGGCGGCGCCGAAGGCGTCGTTCACGTACACGTCAGCCAGGCTGGCCAGCTGCTTGGCGAAGTCGCCTTCGTTCTTCTCTTCCTGGGCGAAGAAGCGCACGTTCTCCAGCAGCACCACATCGCCTTCGGCCATGGCGGCCACCTTGGCCTCGGCGTCGGGGCCCACGCAGCTGTCGGTCTTGACCACGGTCTTGCCGAGCAGCTCGCTCAGACGGGCGGCCACGGGGGTGAGGCGCATGCCTTCGTTCACCTGGCCCTTGGGACGGCCGAAGTGGGCGGCCAGGATCACCTTGGCGCCCTTGCCGATCAGGTCGTTGATCGTGGGCAGGGCGGCGCGGATGCGGGTGTCGTCGGTGATGGCGCCGGCATCGTTGAGGGGCACGTTGAAGTCGACCCGGACCAGCACGCGCTTGCCGCGCAGGGTTTCAGCCGTGAGGCTGGCCAGGGAACGCTTCGCCATCGCGATACACAAAAGAAACGGTCGGGCGAGTTTAGCGGGGTGGTCAAGGGGTGCTTCGCGGCCGTGGCCGCTGACCCTGGCTGTCACCGCCCCTGGCCGTTGCCTCCCCGGGCGCTAGACAGTGAGGGCACGAGAGTGGCGTCGCGGCCCACCGGCCATGTTCGAGATCGTTCTCTTTCCCATCGACCGCAGCCGACAGGCCGCCGAGACCGCCGCCACCGCGCTGCAGCTGGCCCGCCAGCACGGCAGTCGGCTGGTGCTGCTCTCGGTGGTGGAGCCGGGGCAGGACGATCCCGCCGCCGTGGCCGAGCTGCTGGAGCAGGCCCGCGCCCGCTTCCACGACCAGGGCGTGAGCTGTGAGGTGATCGAGCGGGAGGGCAAACCGGCCTTCGTGATCTGCGATGTGGCCGATGAGCTCAATGCCGATGTGATCGTGATGGGCACCCGTGGCCTCAGCCTCGAGGCCGAGGAGGCCCCCAGCACCGCCGCCCGTGTGATCCAGCTGGCGCCCTGCCCCGTGCTGGTGGTGCCGTGAGCACCGACCCCACGCCTGATCCGATCAGCGCCGACCTGCTCAGCAGTGCCGCCCCGGCGATCCAGTGGTATCCGGGCCACATCGCCAAGGCCGAGCGTGCCCTCACCGACAACCTGGCCAAGGTGGATCTGGTGATCGAGGTGCGCGATGCCCGCATTCCCCTCGCCACCGGCCACCCACGCCTGCAGCGCTGGATCAGGGGCAAGCAGCACCTGCTGGTGCTCAACCGGCGCGACATGGTGCCGGCCGCGGCCCGCGAGGCCTGGGACGCCTGGTTCCGCGCCGCTGGCCAGCCGGTGTGGTGGTGCGATGCCAAGGCCGGCACCGGTGTGAAACAGCTCCAGCAGGCGGCGATCCGCGCCGGTGCGGCCCTCAACGCCCGTCGCAGTGGCCGCGGCATGAAGCCCCGGCCGGTGCGGGCGCTCACGCTCGGCTTCCCGAACGTGGGCAAATCGGCCCTGATCAACCGGTTGGTGCGCCAGAAGGTGGTGGAGAGCGCCCGCCGTGCCGGCGTCACCCGCAGCCTGCGCTGGGTGCGCCTCGGCCAGGACATCGACCTGCTCGATGCCCCCGGCGTGCTGCCGCCCCGACTCGACGACCAGCTGGCGGCCCTGCGCTTGGCCCTCTGCGACGACATCGGCCAGGCGGCCTACGACGGCGAGGCGGTGGCGGCCGCCTTCGTGCAGCTGCTGATCGGTCTGGAGCCGGTGGCGGCGGCCGGGGTGCCGGCGGGCTTGCTGGAGCGTCGCTATGGCGTGCCGCTCGATCCGCAGGCCCTCGGCGATGCCGCCGGCTGGCTGGCGGCGGCGGCGACGCGCCACACCAGCGGCGATACGGCGCGCATGGCCCAGCGGCTGCTCGATGATTTCCGGCGCGGCATGCTCGGCGCCATCGCCCTGGAGCTGCCCCAGGCCAGGCCATG
>RFPK01000233.1 GCA_009926195.1 Synechococcaceae bacterium WB4_1_0192
GCCGATCAGGCCGAGGCGATCCCGCTCCTGCACATGCAGATCAAGCCCCTCGAACAGGGTGCGGACGCCGAAGTCCTTGCGGACCTGGACCAGGCTGATCAGGCTCACGCGGTGGGGGACAGGCGTTGCGCTTCCAGATAAGCAAACACGCTCTTGTCGCCCACGTCGGCGGCGGCGGGCATCGGGAACTTGCGCAGGGTCAGCAGCAGCAGCAACACCGCCTCCAGGGCCAGCAGCAGACCGCAGAGCTCAGGGCTGAGCAGGCCGCTGAGCCGCCCGAGCAGGGCCAGTGGCAGCAGCAGCGTCACGCCGATGGCCTCGGGACGACGAAAGCAGAAGAACTCCTTGAAGCCAATGCCCGCCAGGGCGGCGAACAGGGGGCCGATCGCCCAGATCCAGCGGCCATCGCCGGCTGCCGTGGCCACCATCGCCGCCGGTCCCGCCACGACCGCCAGCACCAGCAATCCGATGCAGCCCAGCAGCCAGAACACCTGCAGGGCTCGATGCAAGGGGCGCAGATAGATATGGATCCAGCGCAGGGCCAGACCCAGCCCGGCCGCCAGCGGCAGCAACCAGGGCCAGAGCAGCTCCGGGCCAAGCCAGCGCCACTGGGCCAACAGGCCCGCCTGCGCCACCGCCACCAGCAGCAGTGCCAATCGATAGCCGAGCACCTCGCGGCGATCGGCCGCCGTGATCGTGAACGGGCCGTAGGCGCCCTCGTAGGTCTCGGCAGGGGCGGACACGGTCATGGCTGGACTGCTCCCGGAAGGCCGTTCACCAGTGTGGCCAGGGGCGGCGCCGCGGGCACGATGCCGGAGGGGTTGAGCGGAAACAGCGCCCCGTAGTAATCGCGGCGCCAGGCCTCGGCAAAGCAGCAGGCTTCCACACCGGGCAGGGCGTAGAAGCGCTGGCGCCAGCGCCACAACGCCGGGAACTGCCACAACGGCCGACGGCTGACGCCGAACAGCGGTGCGTAGACCAGCTCCAGACGGATCAGGGTGGGGAACAGCTGCACATCCGCCAGGGTGAGGGCATCACCGCAGAGCCACGGCCCCGCCTGCGCCGCCGCCAGGGCGGTCTCCGCCTCCGCCAGGGCGGTGAACAGATCCGCTTCGGCACGGTCGTAGGCCACCTGGGTGCGTGCAAAGCCGCAGCGGTAGACGCCGTCGTTGACGGCGTGTTGAAAGCGCTCCCGCCAGGTCCTGATCTGGGGGATCAAGGCGGCGGGCTCGAGATCCGGAGCGCCCGGCGGTGCGGGCCAGGCGTTGAGGAGCTCCATCAGGCGGGCGCTCTCCCCCACCAGAATCCGACCACCGCCGGCCTCCAGCAGCACCGGCACCGTGGCCCGCTGATCGGGGGCAGCGCCGCCGCGGCGGTAGAGCTGCTGGAGGGTGCTGCAGCCGAGCACAGGTTCAGGCAGGCGCCAGCGCCCGGCGGCCGGGTCAGGCTCGGCCACCACCAGGCGGATGCTGGCCTGTAGACCCCGCAGCTGCCAGGTGAGCCAGGCCCGATGGGCCCAGGGACAGCTGCGCCCCACGATCAACAAGTGCGCGCCGGGCTCAGCGGCATCGACGGGCAGGGGCGGCCGCTCCGCAAAGGGCGACCTGGGACGGCGGTAATTCCCCTCAGCATCGGCGGGCCCAAGGCCGCCCATCAGCTGCAGCCACTGCCAGTGCCAGACGCTGCGGGCCGCTGCCACCACCACCGGAGGGATCGCCATCAGCTCAGGCAGAACCGCCGCACTGCTGCCAGGCTGACGCAGCCGGAGCGCGCGCGACAGGGTGATGGAGCCGAACCAGGGCCAGGACAGGGGCCGCGCCGCCGGGCGCCTGCTGCTGGTGGCCGCCACCCACGGCAATGAGCGCAACGCCCCCTGGCTGCTGGAGCAGTGGCGTCGCCGCCCGGCACTGCTGGCCAGCGCCGGACTGGAGCTGGAGCTGGTGATCGGCAACCCCACCGCTCTGGCCGCCAACCGCCGCTACATCGAGCGCGACCTCAACCGCAGCTTCGCGCCGGAGCTGCTGGCGGATCCAGGGCGACAGGAACTGGAAGTGCAGCGCGCCCGCGAGCTGCTGCGACAGGTGGGCCCGGCGGGTGAGCGCGCCTGTCCGGTGGTGCTGGATCTGCACAGCACCACCAGCGGCATGGGCAATTCACTGGTGGTGTACGGCCGCCGGCCAGCGGATCTGGCCCTGGCGGCGGCGATCCAGGCCCGGATCGGCCTGCCGGTCTACCTGCACGAGGCCGATCCGGCCCAGACCGGCTTTCTGGTGGAACGCTGGCCCTGCGGTCTGGTGATCGAGGTCGGGCCGGTGGCACAGGGGCTGCTGCAGGCCTCGATCTGTCGGCAGACCGAGCTGGCGGTGGAGGCAGCCTGCCAGAGCCTGGCGGCAGCTGCGGCGGGACAGCTGCGGCTGCCGGCGGGCCTGACCCTGCATCGCCACATCGGCAGCCTCGACCTCCCGCGCGACGACCAGGGCCAACCGGCGGCGGCGATTCACCCGCTGCGCCAGAACCGTGACTGGTGGCCACTGCGCGGCGGCGAGCCGCTGTTCTGGCACGCCGACAGCACGGCAGCCGGCTTCATGCCGAGCGATGCCAGCCGGGAGCAGTGGCCGGTGTTCATCAACGAGGCGGCCTACGGCGAAAAGAACATCGCCCTGGGCCTCACCCAACGGGAGCGCTGGCCCTGCGAAGCCTCCTGGGTGGAGGCGCTGCAGAACTGTCTGTGCCACGCCTGAGGCTGTGCTCAGCCGCAGGCCCAGATGGCCTGCTCCTTGGTGCAAGGCAGATCGCTCTGGGTTCCATCCGCCCAGTAGATACGCAGCCGATCGTCCTGGGTGCCCATGCGGAAGGTGAGGGATTTCACCGGCCCAGCCGGAGGCTTGCCGGCCTTATCGGCGGTATCGGCCGCATCGGGATGGGCGAGGCGCTGCTCCAGTTGCTGCAGCTTGAGCTCCAGCTGATCAAGGCGCTGGCTCTCGGGGCTCGGCCCCTGACGGCAACCGGCCAGCAGCAGAACGGCCATCAACGGCAGGGTGCACCAACGCATGGGCCAGCCAGGGGGCGGGATGGGGTCTGCTCCTCATAGCAGTCCTGATAGCCGTGATCGCCGGCGGGATCGCCGGCGGGATTGCCGGCGTGATCACCAGCAGGGGAACGGACACCGCGTCCTCATCCGCTCAGGCGCTGACTCCAGTAGACGACGGCGCCAGTGCTCTCCAGCTTCTGGCGATGCCAGCGGGCTTCCAGCAGGGGAACGGTGAGCTGGCCGCGCCGGCCCGCCAGCTCCCAACAGATCAGAACCAAAGGATCCCCAGAAACAATCCAAATCCAATCTTAAGACTCAAAGGCGAGACAGGCGCCCCCACAGCGGATCCGCCGCCGCCCAGCCACACCTCTTTACAAA
>RFPK01000234.1 GCA_009926195.1 Synechococcaceae bacterium WB4_1_0192
GGAGGCACCAGGCTGACGCCCTCCGGCGGCGGGGTGGGGTCGGGATCAGCGATCAGCATGTGCTGCAGAACGATCTCGGGCCGTTCGCTGTCGCGCCAGCGGATCCTGTAGGCGGGCATCTTGGTGCCACGGCTGGTGGTCTGCTCCACCGGCTCCATCACCCAGCCGCGGCGGGAGCGCCCCTGCGGATTGCGCTTCACCACCGCATCTGCGTGCTTGAAGCGGAAACCGACGCGCTCACCACTCATGGAATCGCTGGCCCCGGCAGGGGCATACTACCGACTAGGGTCAATTATCCCATTGCGTGGGTTCAGGCCTCGGTGCGGGCCTCCGGCCGGAGCAGCGGGAAGGCGATCACGTCGCGGATCGAGGGGCTGTCGGTGAGCAGCATCATCAGGCGATCGATGCCGATGCCCAGGCCGCCGGTGGGGGGCATCCCCACCTCAAGGGCATGGATGAAGTCCTCGTCCACCTGCTGGGCCTCGTCGTCGCCGGCGGCCTTGCGGGCCATCTGGGCCTCAAGGCGCTGGCGCTGATCCACCGGGTCGATCAGCTCGCTGAAGGCGTTGGCGGTTTCACGGCCGACGATGAACAGCTCAAAGCGCTCCACCAGGCCAGGCTTGCTGCGGTGGGCCCGGGCCAGCGGCGAGTTCTCCACCGGGTAATCGATCACGAAGGTGGGCTGGATCAAGGTGCCCTCCACCGCCTGCTCAAAGGCCTCCACCAGCAGGCGACCGACCGAATCGGCCAGAGCCGGCACCTCCAGGCCCTTGGCTTCCATGGCGGCAGCGGCCTCGGCGCGGCTGCTGAAGGCCGTGAAGTCCAGTCCGGTGGCGTCCTGCACCAGGTCGTGCATGGTGGCCCGCCGCCAGGGGGGGGTGAGATCGATCTCGGTGCCCTGATAGGTGATGCGGGTGGTGCCACACACCTGTTGGCACACATGGGCGAGCAGCTGCTCGGTGAGATCCATCATGTCGGTGTAGTCGGCATAGGCCTGGTACACCTCGATCGAGGTGAACTCCGGGTTGTGGCGGGTGCTCACCCCCTCGTTGCGGAAGATGCGACCCAGCTCGTAGACCCGCTCAAAGCCGCCCACCACCAGACGCTTGAGATGCAGCTCGGTGGCGATGCGCAGGGTGAGCGGCAGATCGAGAGCGTTGTGGTGGGTCTCGAACGGGCGTGCATCAGCGCCACCGGGAACGCTCTGGAGCACCGGCGTCTCGATCTCCAGGAAGCCCCGCTCATCCAGCCAGCGGCGGATGGCACTGACGGCCAGGGCACGGCGGCGGAAGGTTTCGCGCGTGTGGGGCGACACGATCAGATCGAGATAGCGCTGGCGATAGCGCTTCTCCACATCGGCCAGGCCATGCCACTTGTCCGGCAGGGGCTGCAGACTCTTGCTCAGCATCTGCCATTGCAGGACCTTGACCGACAGCTCACCGCGGTCGGTACGGCGGAGGGTGCCCTGCACCCCGATCAGATCGCCGGCATCCACCAGGGACGTGAGATGGACGAAGGCTTCAGGGTCGTCCGGCATCGAGCCGGCGAGGGTGGCCTTCTCGATATAGAGCTGGATCGGACCGCTCTCATCGGCCAGGGTGAAGAAGGCCAGCTTGCCCATCACGCGGCGCGTCATCACCCGGCCAGCCACGGCCACGGCCACATCGCGCTCCTCACCGTTGGGCAGGTCGGCATGGGCCTCCTGCAGCGCAGCGGTGCGATGGCTGGGCTCGAAGCGCAGGGCATAGGGCCCCTGGCCCAGGGCCGCCAGGGCCTTGCCTTTCTCAAGGCGGGTCTCACGCAGCTCAGACAAGGGCCCTGTTGGATTCAGCTGCCGGCCATCCTGCAGGAGCGCGGAGCGAGCCCCACAGATCCGGCGCTGGATCAGCTGGCGGCGGGCATGGCGGCAGGACCGGCATCGCCGACCCGCTGGGAGGCGTAGCCAGTTCCGCGCACCGTCAGGATCAACTCAGGATTGCGCGGGTCGGGCTCGAGCTTGCCGCGCAGACGGGCGACATAGACATCCACCACACGTAGATCGGCAGCGCGGCGCGGCGGGTAGCCCCAGAGCTGCTCAAGGATCTCAGCGCGGGGGACCACCCGACCCGGCTCGCGGAACAGCAGCTCCAGCAGGCTGAACTCGGTGTAGGTGAGCCCGATGCGCTCACCATCGCGGGTGACCTGGCGACGGTTGGTGTCCACCACCAGATCACCGACCCGCAGCACCCCCTGACCGACCGGCACATCGCGGGGCTCGCTGCCGGCGGAGCCGCGGCCGACGCGCCGCAGGATCGTGGCGATGCGGGCTTCGAGCTCCTTGGGGCTGAAGGGTTTGGGTAGGTAGTCGTCGGCACCGAGATCCAGGCCGGCCACGCGCTCGGCGATGGCATCCAGGGCCGAAAGGAAGATGATCGGCACACAGGATTCAGCCCGCAGGCGCCGGCAGACGGCGAACCCATCGAGCTTGGGCAGCATCACGTCGAGCACGACGAGATCGGGCTGCTCCTTGTGAAAGAGGCTGAGGGCCTCCTCGCCGTCCTCCGCGCAGACCACGCGGTAACCAGCGAGTTGCAGGCGCATCACCAGCACACGACGCACCGCCGGTTCGTCGTCGACGACGAGCAGGGTGGCGCGGTGATCGCCGCCGTCGGCTCCGGACCCACCATCCTCTGCGGCATCACCCTGCCGGTGCTGCTCGTCGAGGGGCATACCCAGATCACGGCATGAAGAAGCGCAACGATACCTCTCAGGGTGGACAGGCGGAGCCTCAAACCCCTGACAGGACGGACTCAGGGGTCAAGTCTTAAGGATTTCTTCCGCGTCAACCAAAAAACCAGCCCCCTCGCAAGCCTGCCGGTGCCCTCCAGCGGATCAGCGCCCAACCCCCACGCCCAGGTCCGTGGGCCAGCGCGCCTCGGCGTAGGCATTCCACTGCCGCTCCGCCTCCGCCAGGGCCGCCTCGCTGCTGAGCTGACCCAGCATCGCCCGCTGCAACTGGGTGTACAGAATCGCCTGGAGACGCTTCACGCCGGGGCTGGCGGGCACCAGCACCTCAGCGCGGGCCAGGGTGTCGGCCGAGAGCAGCCGCGCCTGTCGCACCAGGGCTGCCGGCTGATCGGCGGGGCGCTCAGCGCGCAGACCGGCCTGAAGCTGCTGGAGAGCCAGAGGCGAGGAGGGCAGCACACGCGCCTGCGCAGCAAAGCGGGCCTGGTTGGCGGCGTCGGTGAGGAAGAGGGCGAAATCCACCGCCAGCGGCGCCACCCGGCTCTGCTTCGGCACCGCCAGGGTCATCACGGCCACGTTGGCCGCCTCGGAGGCGCCGGTGATCGGCGGAAAGGGACGTGTGGCGGCCGCCACACCGGG
>RFPK01000235.1 GCA_009926195.1 Synechococcaceae bacterium WB4_1_0192
GTGATCTTCGGCGGCGACGGCTACTCGAGCGAGTGGCACGAGCTGGCTGTCAGGGAACGCGGTCTGGAGAATCTGCGCACCAGTGCTGATGCCCTGCCGGTGCTGCAGCGTCCTGAGATCCGCGAGCTGTTCGTCCGCCAGAACGTGCTCAGCCCGGTGGAGCTGGAAAGCCGCTTCGAGGTTTATGCCGAGCAGTACTGCCTGGCGATCGAGGTGGAGGCCAAGCTCGCCCTGCGCATCGCTCGCACCACGATCTACCCGGCCGTCAGCGCCTATCTCAGCGAACTGGCCGGTTCGATTCAGGAGCAGGAGGCCATCGGCCTGACCCCCTCCAAGGCGCTGGCCCAGCAGATCGGTGGCCTCAGCGCCCAGCTGCTCGAACGCTGCGATGCTCTGGAGGCTGCCCTTGCCTCTGCCCCCCACGGCGCCGAGCCCCACATGCGCCACTGCGCTGACGTCCTGATGGTCCGCATGGGCGAGCTGCGCCAGGCGGTGGACACGCTCGAGACCCTGGTGGACGATGCCGCCTGGCCCCTGCCCACCTACCAGGAGATGCTGTTCGTTCGCTGAGCAGGCGGCCTGGGCCCCCCGGGCCCGGGCTGGTTCACATCCCTCACAACCAGGC
Source organism: Synechococcaceae bacterium WB4_1_0192 (assembly GCA_009926195.1). Lineage (GTDB taxonomy): Bacteria > Cyanobacteriota > Cyanobacteriia > PCC-6307 > Cyanobiaceae > Vulcanococcus. The sequence goes on from RFPK01000235.1 coordinate 626, forward strand.
GGTGCCCTCCCGCAGGGGGCGCTGCCTGGCCATCCAGACCTGGCGCGCCGCTGGCCCCAGCAGCGGTGCTGCCAGGCTCAGGCCGTTGCGGGCAATCGCGTTGTGTCCGACCCAGTGGCCCTGTCGCAATTCCGCTAGCTGTAGCCGCTGCAGCTGGCGGACCTCGCTTTTGCGTTGGTGCTCGATCGTGGCCGCTGCCTGATCCAGCCGGCGCTGCCGTTGCCCGGCCTCCCGGCTGTGCGTCACCTGCAGCAGCTCCCGGGCGGCCACCAGAGCGTCCCGCAGGGCCAAATTGATCCCCTGGGCCCGCACCGGGCTCATCGGGTGGGCCGCATCGCCAAGCAGGAGCAGCCCGGGGCGCCGCCACTGTCTGGCCGCCCCCACCTGCACCCGCAACCGTTGGGGCTTCTCAAGTCGGTGTCCCTGCTGCCTCAGCAGCGCCGCCAGGCTTGGCGGCGCCAGGCGGGCCACGGCTTCTGCCCAGGCGCTGGCGCTCCGCTGCGGCGTGGGTTCCTCAGGGCGCAGCAGCCAGCCCAGCTGTAGATCCCCGCCGGCCCCCAGGCAGGCGCTGGCGATGGCACCGCTCCCCACCAGCGTCAGGAAGCTGCTCAGGGTCGCATCGGGCGGCGCTGCCGGGTTGGGCAACTGCAGCCAGAGCAGCGCCAGGGGCGGCCCCAGTTGATCGAGGTCCAGACCGGCCATCTGGCGCAGACTGGAGTCGCGTCCGTCGCAGGCGATCACCAGATCGGCTTGCAGCTCCTCCCCGCTGGCCAGGCGCACGCCCGCGACCCGCCCCTGCCGCTGGATCAGCTCGCTCACCAGCTGGCCGGGTCGCCAGTCGAAGCCCGGCAGGAGCAGCGCCTGCGCGAGCAGGTACTCCAGCAGATCCTGCTGTCGCACCAGCCGGCAACCCTGCAGGGAGCCCATCGGCTCGGCCACTTCGAACAGCCGCCGCCCCTCCAGCCAGACCTGCCAACCCTGCAGTGGCCGTTGCGGCAACGCCAGCACGTCTTCCCACAAGCCCATCCGGGCCAGGGCCTCCAGGCCGCTGGGCATCAGCGCATCGCCGCGGAGCCCACGGGCGAAGTCGCGGCGGGCCTCCACCAGGCAGACACTGGCCCCGCCCCTGGCCAGCTGCAGGCTGAGGCTGAGACCTGCCGGTCCGGCGCCGACAACGATGAACCGGTTCATCAGCTGGTCTGCACCGTGCTGGTGGTCTGTGGCCATGGCAGGGCTTCCATGGCTAAGGCGGAGAGGTGAGGGGTTTGAGGTCTGTGATGAGCATCAATCTTTGGCGTCCCTGGCTGGATCCAAGCCGGCTTGGCGCCGGCGCCCAACCGGAGCGCTACGCCCTGCGGGTGCCGGCGCAGGGCCTGTACTGCGGCATTGCCGCCAGCAGTGAGCAGATTCACTACGTGGCCGATCCAGGCAAGGCCTGGATCTTTCGAACCCACCAGCGTGCCGTGGCCGCCGCCAGGGAGATCGCCGCGGTCTACGGCCAGGTCGTTGATGTGGTGAAGCTGCTTTGAGTGCCGCTTTCGGATCGGTCTGACTGCATCGACCTGACCCACCCAACCTGAGCGAACCAACCCATCGGTTCCAGCAGCCTGATCACGTCGCGCTTCAGGCTGCTCGACTGCAGGGGTCAGTCTTGCGTCGGTTCGCTTGCCTCGGGGGCGCTGATCAGGCGGATGCCACTGAAGAACAGGGAGATTCCCAGCAGAGTGCCCACCGCCCACAGGCTGTCGCTCGGCCATTCGGCCACGAGCATGCCTCCGAGAATGGCGGTGACCAGCCCATCGGCCAGCACCAGACCTCGCGCCTGAGCCTGGCTTGCGGCTGCGGCGGCCAGCTCCATCACCCCTTCGAACAGCAGCAGCAGGCCGGCGAACAGGGTGAGGCTCACCTCGCTCTCCACGGGATAGGCCACCACCCAGAGGCCCGCGACGACATAGAAGACACCCGAGAGGGCGCGGAACACCTTGCCCTTGCCACCTTCTGCCTGGCCGATCCGCAGCAGCTGGCTGACGCCTGCCACCGCAGCGATCACGCCGATGCTGAGGGTGAGCGCCGTGGCTGAGATGAACGGCAGGGCGATCGAAGCCGCTGCTGCCAGGAACAGCAGTACGGCGGTGATGCGGCGCAGAGTGGTGGGTGACATGGCGGGTACGGCCGTCGGTGCGGACCGACTGGTCCACCAGACATTAGGGGCTGTGGCGCTGTGGCGCCGCGAGCGCTTTTGCCCACTCGGCGCTGTCCTCCTTAGGGTGCGGGGATTGTTTCAGCCCTTCCGCTCGCCCCATGGCCGCGATCTTCAGTGACAACAGCCTCACGATCGGTCGCACACCGCTGGTGCAGCTGAATCGGGTCAGCGAGGGATGCGGTGCGCGGGTGCTCGCCAAGATCGAAGGCCGCAATCCGGCCTACTCGGTGAAGTGCCGCATCGGCGCCGCCATGATCCAGGCGGCCGAGCGCGATGGCCTGCTGGGGCCCGGCAAGGAACTGATCGAGCCCACCAGCGGCAACACCGGCATCGCCCTGGCGTTCGTGGCCGCCAGCAAGGGCATCCGGCTCACGCTGACGATGCCTGAAACCATGAGCCTCGAGCGGCGCAAGCTGCTGACGGCCTACGGCGCTCACCTGGAGCTCACCGAGGGGCGCCTCGGCATGACCGGCGCGGTGAACCGCGCCAAGGAGATCGCCGCCAGCGACCCGCAGCGCTACGTGCTGTTGCA
>RFPK01000236.1 GCA_009926195.1 Synechococcaceae bacterium WB4_1_0192
CCCCGCACTCCGCGCCGCCTTCGTCGCTCACCTGATCGACGCCACCGCAGCAGAGGAGCGTGTCTTCTCAGGCCGCCTCATGCCGGTCGAGGAGCCTGAGCTGCCGGCGATCATCGTGCACACCCGCGACCCTGAGGAGGTCATCGCTCGCTCGATCTCAGGCCTCAACGGCTACGAGCAGCGGCGCTGCATCGTGTCGATCGTCTGCGTCGCGCAGAGCTTCGACGACATCGAGACCGACCTCGACGCCATCGCCGCACAGGTTGAAGCAGCACTGGAGTCCTGGGACATTCCTGGTTTCGAGTCCGCCGAGATCGAGCCGCACACCACCAGCAGCGACGATCCTGAGTTCGACGGCAGCCTCACCACCGGCGCGACCACACTGCGCGTGCCGGTCAAGTACCTGGCGCCCTACCGCTCAGGCCCGGATCCCTACACGCCGTCGTCTTACCCCGGCAGCGCCAGCGGGGCGGTCTGCCCGGTGGAGGATGTCACCATCTACGCCAACGAGGAGCAGCTCTGATGGCCACCCGCAAACGTGCCGCCAAGCCAGCTGAGACGCCCGCGCAAGAGATCAGCGTCGACAGCCTGGCTGCGTTCATCGGCGACGAGCAACCCGACCGTGACCGCCTGGAGCAGGCGCTCACGCTCGCGCGCGAGGCGGCCGAGGCATTCACCGGCGAGGCTGTCGCCGACGTCGCGCCGCATCCGATCCGCCACGGTGTCCACATGCTGGCCGCGCAGTTGCTGATCACCAATCAGCTCGACACTGCACCCGACCCCGCCGCCATCCCCCTGGTGGTGCGCTACTTCTGGAGGGCCGCTGATGCTGGGCGTCAACCGGTCTGACCAGCAGACCAGCGGGGTCGGCTCCGCAGAGGCCACCGATCACGCCAGACGGCTGAGCAACGTGGCCCGCTACGGCACCGTGGCCGAGGCCGACTACACCGGCGAGACCGCTGGCTTCCCAGCGATCCGCGTGCAGCTGCAGGACGGTGAGATCCTCTCCGACTGGGTGCCGTGGTTCACGCCACGGGCCGGCAAGGATCGCGTCTGGGATCCGCCCGAGGTGGGCGAGGTCGTCATGCTGCTGGCCCCGTCCGGTGAGCTGGCGAACGGCGTCGCGATCCCTGGCCTGTTCTCCGACGGCAACGCCAACGGCGACCGCGCCGGCCTCCAGCGCCGCACCTTCGACGATGGCACCGTCGTCGAATACGACCGCCAGGGCCACAAGATGTTGCTGGACGTGAAGGGCGACATCGAGATCCGCGCCACCGGCAACGTGAAGATCATCGGCGCGAGAATCGACCTGAACCCGTAGGAGGCAGATCATGGCCGGCATGAGCCGCACAACTGGCGACGCCCTCGGCGGGTTCGACCATCTGCGCCAGTCGATCGCCGACATCCTCTCCACGCCCCTCGGCACCCGCGTCCACCGACGCGACTACGGCAGCCGCCTGCCGCGCCTGGTGGACCGCCCCATCAATCAGTCCCTGGTGGCCGACATGGTGGCCGCCTGTGCTGAAGCGCTCGATCGCTGGGAGCCGCGCCTCCGGCTGGAGCAGATCAAGATCGACAACGTCACGGCCGACGGTCAGATCACCCTTAGCCTGATCGGGTACTACCTGCTCAACGGCGAGCGGATCGAGATCGAGGGGCTGGTGATCTGATGGCGACGATCGACTTCAGCTCCATTCCTGATCCGACGATCATCGAGCCGCTCGACTTCGAGACGATCCTCAGCGAGATGATCGCGGATCTGCAGGAGCGCGACCCGGCCTACAGCGAGATCCTCGAGTCGGACCCAGGCGTCAAGATCCTCGAAGTCGCCGCGGCCAGAGAGCTGATCCTGCGCCAGCGGATCAACGATGCCCTGCAAGCGACCCTGCTGCGCTATGCCGGCGGCGCTGACCTCGACAACCTCGCCGCCTTCTACGGCGTCACCCGCCTGGCGGATGAGACTGACGCGGCCCTGCGTGCGCGCACGATCGATCGCATCATGGGCAGCAGCGCCGCCGGTTGCGCCAGCTGGTATCGCTACCACGCGATGACCGCCAGCCCGGATGTGCGCGACGTGTCGGTAAGCTCCCCCGAGCCCGGCGCTGTCCTGGTGTCGGTGCTGAGCAACACGGGCAACGGCGCCGCCAGTGCCGCGCTGCTCGAAGCGGTGGATGACGTGGTGCAGAGCGACAGCGTGCGCGTCATCACAGACACAGTGACCGTCACGGGCGCGACCATCACCACCGTCTCAGTGACCGCTCAGGTCTACCTCTACCCCGACACGCCCAGCAGCGTGTTCGACAACCTGCAGGCGCAGCTCACCGCAGCGTTCGACAAGGCGGCCGGGCTCGGCTGGGACGTCACCCGAACCTGGCTGATCGCTCAGCTCCACCCCTCCGGCGTGCAGCGCGTGGTCTTGACCGCGCCGGCGGCGGATGTCATCTGTGGGCCCAGCACAGCACCGGCTCTCGGCGCAGTCACCCTCACCATGGCGGGGCGTGACCGATGAGCCTCTACGACCTCCTACCCCCCAACGCCACCACCCTCGAACGGGACTTCAGCCGCAGCACCTCCAGCCTGCAGCGCGCCAGCAAGCCGGTGCCGATCATTCGCACGGCGAAGCGCAGCAACATCCCCGACAGCGTGGTGCCGTGGCTGATCTACGAATACGGCCTCGCCGAGATCCTGCCCTACGTCTCGGATGAACGCACCGCACTCGAGCTCGGCATCCCATGGCAGCGGATCCGTGGCACGCCTGAGTCCATCCGCCTGGCGCTGGACTGGATCGGCATCGACGGTCAGGTCGAGGAGTCCGAGGGCGGCAGCTACCGCTGGGCGGAGTACCAGCTGGGTCTGGCGGCGCCGACCACTAGCGAGGCGATCATCGACCGCATGGCGGCCGTGGCGGCGCTCAGCACACCAGTCCGCAGCCGCCTGCAGCGGATCTACAGCGTCTACGACCACCGGCGCTTCGTGCTCGATTTCAGCCTGCTGTCAGACGGCGGCCCGCTGAGCGATCACACCGGCACCAGGCCGCGGCCGGACTGGCCGCAGATCAGCTACGGCGATTACCGCGCCACCAGCGTCGAAGAGAACGCAACGGTGGACGCTGGCGCACTGGCGATCATCGGCGTGTCGGTCGCACCCGGTGACAGCGTGTTGACCCGGATGCCGCGCGCTGCCAGCACGCGCGCGGCGTTCTTGGCCAGCGCGATCTGCTCGTCGCTGATCTGGTAGTTGTTGAAGTAGTCGACCTTGGCACGCTCCACGGCCTGCTTGCCAGCCTCCTCGTAGAGCACGCCGCTCATGCGGTCGAGCACCTGCGCCAGCGCACTGGAGGTCTGCG
>RFPK01000237.1 GCA_009926195.1 Synechococcaceae bacterium WB4_1_0192
GATCAGAGTCCCTCCTACTACCGCACCCTCAGCCGCAAGCTGCACTGGGCCGGCAGCCTCACCGGTGCCGAACCCTCCCCCAACTGAATGCCTTCCCCACCGGAACCCTTGCCATGGCCCTCGAGATCGAACGCCGCTTCCTGGTGCGCGGTGAGGACTGGCGCCCACTGGTGTGCTGGCAGGCGCAGCTGCGGCAGGGCTACCTGGCCGCCGCGTCTGAGGGACTGACGCTGCGGGTCCGCAGCGACGGCCAGGAGGGCGCCTGGCTCACGCTCAAATATCCGGCCGGCGGGATCGCCCGTGCTGAATTCGAGTACGCGATTCCTCCCGCCGATGCGCAGGCTCTGCTCGCCCGCTGCGGCGAGGCCTTGTCGAAATGGCGCCATGGGCTCGATCTGCCCGGGGGTGACTGGGTGCTCGATGTGTTCGAGGCCGACAATGCCCCCCTGGTGATCGCCGAAGTCGAGCTGGCCAGCGCCGACGATCCGGTGCTGATCCCGCCCTGGTGCGCCGTGGAGATCACCGGCGTGGGCGCCTTCAGCAATGCGGCGCTGGCGCGGCGACCCTTTGCGACCTGGTCCGCGGCGGAGCGCGAGCCCTGGCTGCGGAGCGGTCTCAGCGCTGCCCTTCCCGGGGAAGATTGCAGCAGTTGAAGCCATCGCGGCACGGTTCTTGGCGCCGGTCTTGCTGAACACGTTGCTCACGTGGTTGTCCACGGTGCGTTTGCTGATCATCAGCTGCTCGCCGATCTCCTGGTTGGTCAGTCCCTGGGCAACGAGCCCGATGATCTCCAGCTCCCGCTCCGAGAGGTCGAGGCGTGGTTGGCTGTGATCGCCCCGGTCCGCCATAGGAGGCTGCTCACTCCCGGCCTGAAGAGCCGGCTGACTGCTTGGCATCACTGTAGGCAGCCTGGGCCAGGACGCCGTTCGTGGTGGTCGATACTGGCCCCAATCGGAACAGGGTTTTGCGGCTGCAGCGGGCATTGGAGGATGGGGCGTTCGCGATCACCGCTGAGGTGATGCCCCCCCGCGGCGGTGATCCCTCGATCACCCTGGCCCATGCCCGGGCCCTGGGCGGCCTGGTGCATGCCGTCAATGTCACCGACAGCAGTCGGGCGGTGATGCGCATGAGCAGCCTGGCGGTCTGCCGGTTGCTGCTCGATGCCGGCATCGAGCCGGTGTGGCAGCTGGCCTGCCGCGACCGCAACCGTATCGGTCTGCAGGCGGATCTGCTCGGTGCCCACGCCCTCGGGATCCGCAATCTGCTCTGCCTCACCGGGGATCCGGTGCGCGCCGGTGATCAGGGCAGCGCCCGTCCCGTGCATGAGTTCGAATCGGTGCGGTTGCTGCAGCAGGTGCACGCGTTCAACCAGGGGATCGATCCGGTGCAGGGGGCCTTGCCGGATGGTCCCACCGCCCTGTTCGCCGGCGCCGCCGCCGATCCCCAGTGCGGGAGCTGGGGCGGTCTGCGCAGTCGCATCCGCCGCAAGCAGCAGTCCGGAGCCCGCTTCCTGCAGACCCAGATGGTCACCGACGCCGACTGTCTGCGCCGCTTCGTTGAGGAGATCAGCGGACCGCTGGGGCTGCCGGTGCTCGCGGGGGTGTTCCTGCTCAAGTCGGCCAGGAATGCCGCCTTCATCAACCGCGTGGTGCCCGGTGCCAACATTCCGCAGGCGACCATCGATCGTCTGGCGGCCGCCAGCAATCCCGCCGATGAAGGCATCAGCATTGCCGCCGAGCAGGTGGCCACCTACGCCGGGATCGCCCAGGGGGTGCACCTGATGGCCGTCAAGGCCGAGGAGCGGATCCCCCTGATCCTGGAACGGGCGGGGATCAGCCCGCGCTGCTGATCGCCAGGTCGGTGCCCAGCAGTTCGGCCATCGCCTTCTGCTGCGGTGAGGGCGTGGCGTGATCCTGGCGGCGCGAATCGGTGATCAGCCAGTCCAGCGCCGCTTCCTGCAGGTCGAAGTGATCACCATTGCGGTCGACGCAATAGCGGCCGAACACCAGCTTCTCCACCAGACGCACGCCCGGGCCAATGCGTGAGTAGTCGAAGATGATCGAGTTGTCGATCGTGGCGCCTTCACAGATGTGGCAGCTGGGGCCGATCATGGCCGGGCCGATGATCGTTGCACCATCCTCGATGCGGGTCATCCCACCCACATAGATCGGTCCCTCAACCTTGATGCGGTCCCAGTTGGCGGCCACGTTCAGGCCGGTGTAGATGCCGGGGCGCACCTCCTTGCCGGGGATCTGCACCTGGCGCACATCGCCCTGCAGGACGCTGCGGATCGCCTGCCAGTAATCAGGCACCTTGCCGATATCCACCCATTCGAATTCCATGGGCAGGGCGTAGAACGGTGCCCCATCAGCCACCAGGCGTGGGAACAGGTCTGCCCCGATGTCGAACGGCACTCCTGCCGGCACGTAGTTGAGCACTTCCGGCTCAAAGATGTAGATGCCGGTGTTGATCATGTCGCTGGCGGCCTCATCCACCGCCGGCTTCTCCTGGAAGGAGCGCACGCGGCCATCGGCATCGGTCACCACCACGCCATAGCTGCTCACCTGATCGCGGGGGACGCGTTTGGTGATCAGGCTGGCCATGGCACCCTTGGCCTTGTGCCGGCGCACGGCCTCGGTGAGATCAAGGTCGATCAGGGCATCGCCGCAGAGCACCACGAAGGTGTCGTCGAAGAAGGGCTGGAAGCTCTGGATCTTCTTCAGGCCGCCGGCGGAGCCCACGGCGTCGCCGATCAGCTCACCCTCTTCGATGCGGCCTTCGAAGCTGTAGGCAATCTCAACGCCGAAGCGCTGGCCATCACGGAAGTAATTCTCGATCTCTTCAGCCAGGTGCGAGACGTTCACCATGATTTCGGTGAAGCCGTGCTCCCGCAGCAGCTCCAGCAGAAACTCCATCACGGGTTTCTGCAGGATGGGGATCATCGGCTTGGGGATCGTGTGGGTGATCGGCCGCACACGGGTCCCCTTACCGGCCGCCAGGATCATCGCCTTCATCGGCGCCGAGGTCCGCGCGGGCGACATCTTGGTCGGCAAGGTCACCCCCAAGGGCGAGACCCAGCTGACGCCGGAAGAGAAGCTGCTGCGCGCGATCTTCGGCGAGAAGGCGAGCGACGTGAAGGACACCTCGCTGCGCGTGCCCCCGGGCATGGACGGCACGGTCATCGACGTGCGCGTGTTCACGCGCGACGGCGTCGAGAAGGACTCGCGCGCCCTGTCCATCGAGAAAGCCGAAATCGAGCGTGTCCGCAAGGACTTCGGCGATCAGCAGCGCATCCTCGAAGACGACATGTTCCAGCGCGTGCCGGTGGCC
>RFPK01000238.1 GCA_009926195.1 Synechococcaceae bacterium WB4_1_0192
CGGATCGCGCCGTCGCCGGGGAAGTAATACTGGCCGCCCCAGCGGTTCCAATAGGTGTCCACGTAACGCTGCTCGTCGCCGAAGATGCCCTGCGTGATGCCCGGCCAGGGTTTGCGGATGGCGAGGATGCCGTGGTCGGTCTCGTTGCCCTGCTCGTCGAGCACGGCGGCGTCGACGCCGAAGAAGGGCAGGGTGGCCGAACCGGGTTTGGTCGGCGTGCAGCCCGGGATCGGGGTGATCATGTGGCCGCCGGTCTCGGTCTGCCACCAGGTGTCGACGATCGGGCAGCGATCACCGCCGATCACATCGCGATACCACATCCAGGCCTCGGGGTTGATCGGCTCGCCGACCGTGCCGAGGATGCGCAGACTGCTCATGTCGTACTGATCGGGCACCTCGCGGCCGCTCTTCATGAAGGCGCGGATCGCCGTGGGCGCCGTGTAGAAGATCGTGCAGCGGTGCTTCTGGATCACCTCCCAGAAGGCGCCGGGCTTGCTGGGGCGCGGTGCACCCTCGTACATCACCGTGGTGGCGCCATTGGAGAGCGGGCCGTAGACGATGTAGCTGTGGCCGGTGATCCAGCCCACATCAGCGGTGCACCAGTGGATGTCGGTCTCCTTGATGTCGAAGATCCACTGGAAGGTGAGGTGAGCCCAGAGGTTGTAGCCGGCGGTGGTGTGCACCACCCCCTTGGGCTTGCCGGTGGAGCCGGAGGTGTAGAGCACGAACAGGCGGTCTTCGCTGGCCATCGGCTCGGCCAGGCAGTCGTCGCTCTGGCCATCGACGAGTTCATGCCACCACACGTCGCGCCCATCCGCCATGGCGCACTCGCCAGCGGCACCCGCCAGCCGGCGCACCACCAGCACATGCTCCACGCTCGGGGCGCCGCCATTGGCGCCGAGGGCCTCATCCACCGCTGGCTTGAGCGGCACCGGCTTGTCCTTGCGGAAGCCGCCATCGGCGGTGATCACCAGCTTCGCCTCGCCATCGATCAGGCGATCGCGCAGCGCATCGGCTGAGAAGCCGCCGAACACCACCGAGTGGGGGGCACCGATGCGGGCGCAGGCCAGCATCGCGATCGCTGCCTCCGGCACCATCGGCATGTAGAGCGCCACCAGATCGCCCTTGCCAACGCCCAGCGCCTTGAGGGCATTGGCGGCCCTGCACACCTCGGCATGCAGCTGGCGGTAGCTGAAGGTGCGCGTGTCGCCGGGCTCCCCCTCCCAGATCAGGGCCGTCTTGTCGGCGCGGGGGCCGGCCAGGTGGCGATCGAGGCAGTTGTAGGCGAGGTTGGTGGTGCCGCCCTCGAACCAGCGCGCGAAGGGCGGGTTGCTCCAGTCGAGCACCGTGTGGAACGGCTCGAACCAGTGCAGCTCGCGGCGGGCCGCCTCGCCCCAGAAACCATCGGGATCAGCGGCGGCGCGATCCCACAGGGCGCGGTAGGCCTCGAGCGAACCGATCACCGCCTCGGCCGCGAGGGCCGCCGGCGGTTCAAACAGCCGCTGCTCCTGCAGCACCGATTCGATCGTGGCGGCGGATGCAGGGGTGGACGGCTCGGACATCGACCGGCGCAACGGCAGGGGTTCGGGGCATTCAAGCCGGCCCACGCCGCCGCTGCCAACGGGGCGATGCCAACCGTGAGGCCGGCGGGCCTGGATTCAGCCCAGGCCCGACCTCGGTTCACGATCAGGACCCCCAACCCCAGGGCGATCACCTCGAAGCCCGTGAAATCCAGGTCCATCGGCTGGCCGATCGCGGCGGCGGTGAACACCAGGGCTGGTGCCATCAGCAGCGCCACCAGCAGGCTCGATCCCATCGCCAGCGAGAGGGGCAGATCCATCTGGTTGCGCAGGGCGCCCCGCACCGCCGGTACGTATTCCGAGAAGCCGCCCACGATCGGGATCACGATCACACCGGTGAACAGCGGCGAGAGGTGCAGCGCCTCGGTGGCCCCCTCCAGGCTGCCCACGAACACCTCCGACTGCACCGCCAACCCGGCGGTGCTCACCAGCAGCAGGGCGATCCAGGGCCCCAGGCCGGCGCGGCCCGCATCGTGCTGCGCCTCGGCCTCGCCGTCCTCCAGCAGCAGGTGGGGCGGCTCGAACAGGTGGGTGTGGGTCACCAGCGAGAACACCAGCGTGAGCAGGTAGATCACGATCAGGATCACCGCCACGGTCAGCGACAGTCCGTGAATCGCGGCGACATCGTCGATGCCGGAGGTGGAGATCAGCGCCGCCGGCAGGGCCAGGGCGATCACCGCCAGGGTCATCGCCGCGCCATTGGTGCGCACCACCGCCGGCTTGAAGAACTGCTCCGGGTAGCGCAGGCCGCCGCAGAGCATCGCCATGCCCGTGACGAGCAGCACATCCGAAAGGATGGCGCCGGTGATGCTGGCCTTCACCACATCGATCAGGCCCTGCCGCAGGGCACTGATGGCGATGATCAGCTCGGCGCAGTTGCCGAACACAGCGGTGCAGAGCGCCCCCACGGTCGGACCGCTGCGCTCGGCGATCGCCTCGGTGGCCTGGCTGAGCAGCAGCGCGAACGGGATGATGCCCGCCCCGGCCAGGGCGAACACCACCAGCTCGCGGGCGCCGCTGTGCTCCGCCAGCAGCGACAGGGGCAAGAGCAGCAGCAGCGGCAGGAGCAGCTTGCGGTTCAAGGGCGCGCCAGGCAGTTGCCCCGTCCTACCGTCCGCGATCCCTGCAGCGCGAGCGCGGGCCCACACGGCAGGATGGAGCCATGGAGCTGCCTGCCGCCTGCCTGTTCGATCTCGACGGGCTGCTGCTCGACACCGAGCCGCTGCACGCCGAGGCCTGGCAACGCACCTCCAGCCATTTCGGCCGCCCCCTGAACGACAGCGAGCTGCTCAGCCTGCGGGGCCGGCGCCGCCTCGATTGCGCCGAACAGGTGCGCCGCTGGATCCGTGAGACCGGCCTGACGGTGCCGGACGGCGAGGCCCTGCTGGCGGTGCGCCAGCCGATCGCCGAGGCCCTGATGCTGCAGGCGCCGCCGATGGCTGGCGCCCGATCGCTGCTGGAGCGCTGCGCGGCGTTGCAGATCCCGATGGCGCTGGCCACCAGCAGTTCCAGTGCCGCCGTGGCCCACAAGAGCACGCCCCATCCCTGGCTGGAGTTGATCACGGTGCGGGTGCACGGGGATGACCCGGCCCTGCGGGCCGGCAAACCGGAGCCGGATGTCTTTCTGCTGGCGGCCGAGCGGCTCGGCATTGCCGCTGAGCTCTGCTGGGCCTTCGAGGATTCCCCGGCTGGCGCCACCGCCGCCGTTCGTGCGGGTTGCCGCGTGCATGTGGTGGCTCCCGAAGGCCTC
>RFPK01000239.1 GCA_009926195.1 Synechococcaceae bacterium WB4_1_0192
CCGCCTGGCGCAGGCGCTCCGGATCGATCCGGGAGCTCTCGCTGAAGCCGCGGCTCAGTTCCTTCACCTTGGCGTCGATCTCGGCAGCTTCGACGTTGATCGCCTCGGCCGTGGCCAGGGCCTTGAGCGCCAGGCTGCGCTTGAGGCGCTCCTCGGCCTCGGGGCGCGAGGTGTCGCGCAGGCTCTGGATCAGCTGCGGGGTGAACAGCTTCTTGACGTCCATGCCCTGCTGGGCGAGCTGCCCGGCGGTCTGCTCCAGCAGCGAGACGACCTCCTGCTGCACCAGGCTTTCCGGCAGTTCCACCTCCAGCTGCTCCACCAGGGCTGCCAGCAGGGCGTCGTGGCGGTTGGAGCGGTCGCGGCGCTCGGCGTCCTCCTTGAGGCGCTCCTCCAGGTCGGCCCGCAGTTCGGTCAGGGTCTGCTTGTCGCTGGCCTGCTGGGCGAAGGCGTCGTCCAGGGCGGGCAGCTCGCGGCTCTTGAGCTCACTCTGCTCGATCAGCTCATCGATGCGAGCGGGATCGAAGGTCACCCGCTCCGCCTCGGCCTTCAGCCCCTTGGTGGCCTTGAGGCTCGGGGTGGGCTCCACATCCATCTCCAGGGTCAGGCTGAGGGCCTGGCCGGGTTCGAAGCGCTCCAGCAACGCCTCAAAGCCGCCCTCGAGGCTCGGCTGACTGATGGCCGGGATCTCGGCCTGGCGCAGGGCGTCGCGGAACACGCTGTCCACCAGGTCCTCCAGGGCGGTGGCACGGATCCGCAGCGCACCGATCTGTTGCACCAGCACCGCACGGGGCACCTTGCCCTTGCGGAAGCCGGGCAGCTTCAGGGTGCGGCTGAGCTTCTCGACGGCCTGCTCATGGCAGCTGCTGGTGCGATCGGCGGGCACGCTGATCTCCACCGCCAGGCGGCTGCCGGGGCGAGGGCTGGTGCTCAGCTTCAGCTCAGCGCCACCGGATGTGCTGGTGGAGGCGTTGGCGCCGGGCTTGTCGGTGGTGCTGGCGGCAGGACTCATGGCAGGGGTGATGAGGGCTGGTATGGCCGAACCGATTCGGCAGGGCAGCCCCTGATCCTATGAACTGGCCTGTGACAGGCCTCGGTACCCCCTGGCCAGGACAGGCGTGGCCGCGTATTGTTGCCATCAAGAGCGAGCGACCTGAAACAACTCTCGCCCGGAGTCCCGTTGGATTCCGGGTCATCGTTCTCCAGGCGCATCTTCACGGGCCCACCGTCCAAGGCGCATCTCCATCCGACGCATCACCTCCTCAGTCCAGGTCCCCCTTGCGGGTTCCCGATTCGCCTAACAGCTCACGCCGCCCGGTCAGGACACGTCTCCACCGGTGATGGTTCATGGGTGACTTTCCCAGCCGGTGATCCGTTCAGCCATCCCGTTCAGGCCCAGGGCATGGCATCGACGTTGCGCCCATTCCCCAAGCTTTTCGTTTCCGTTCTCCGCGTTGACCCCTACCGCCAGCACCCCCCGTTCCCTGCCTCAGCGTCCCTTGCATGTGGCTGTTCTCGGCGCCACGGGCGCCGTGGGCCAGGAACTGCTCGCCCTCCTGCAGGAGCGTGGCTTCCCGGTCGGTCGTCTCACCCTGCTGGCTTCGCCCCGCTCCGCTGGCCAGACCCTCAGCTGGAACGGCCAGACCCTGACGATTGAGCCGGTCAGCGCTGAGGCCTTCACGGGTGTGGACGTCGTGCTGGCATCCGCCGGTGGTTCGGTGTCGCGGCAGTGGGCGCCGGTGGCCGCCGCCGCCGGCGCCGTGGTGATCGACAACTCCAGCGCCTTCCGCATGGATGACGATGTGCCGCTCGTGGTGCCGGAGGTGAATCCGCAGGATGCCTTCCGCCACAACGGCGTGATCGCCAATCCCAACTGCACCACCATTCTGATGACCCTGGCCCTGGCGCCCCTGGCGGCCCGGCGTCCTCTTCGGCGTGTCGTGGTGAGCACGTATCAGTCGGCCAGTGGCGCCGGCGCCCGGGCCATGGAGGAGCTGCGCGAGCTCAGCCGCACCGTGCTGGATGGCGGTCACCCGGAGAGCAGCGTGCTGCCCTACTCCCTGGCCTTCAACCTCTTCCTGCACAACTCGCCGCTGCAGCCGAACAGCTACTGCGAAGAGGAGCTGAAGATGCTGCACGAGACCCGCAAGATCATGGGTCTGCCCGAGCTGCGTGTCTCGGCCACCTGTGTGCGGGTGCCGGTGCTGCGCGCCCATTCCGAAGCCCTGAACATCGAGTTCACCGAGCCGTTCCCGGTGGACGAGGCCCGGCAGTTGCTGGCGGCGGCCCCCGGGGTCGAGCTGATCGAGGATTTCAGCGCCAATCGCTTCCCGATGCCCACCGATGTGACCGGCCGCGATCCGGTGGCCGTGGGCCGCATCCGCCAGGACCTCAGCGAACCCAACGCCCTGGAGATCTGGCTCTGCGGCGATCAGATCCGCAAGGGCGCCGCCCTCAATGCGATTCAGATCGCTGAGCTGCTGCTCGATCCAGCCGCCGCTGGAGCCACCGCCTGAAGTCGATGGTCAACGCTTCGCCTCCCCTCACCCCCGGCAGCCCCTCTCCCGCGCCCTTCGGTCGGGTGATCACCGCAATGGTGACCCCGTTTGCCCCTGATGGCAGCGTCGATCTGGATCTGGCCGCCCGGCTGGCCTCTCACCTGGTCGACCACGGGTCCGATGGTCTCGTGCTGTGCGGGACCACCGGCGAGTCGCCCACCCTCAGCTGGGAGGAGCAGCATCGGCTGTTCTCCGCCGTGCGGGCCTCCGTTGGCGAGCGCGCCCGCCTGTTGGCCGGTACCGGAAGCAACTGCACTGCCGAGGCGGTGGAAGCGATCGGTGAAGCCGCTGCCCTTGGGGCCGATGGCGCTCTGGTGGTGGTGCCGTATTACAACAAGCCGCCCCAGGAAGGACTGGCAGCCCACTTCCGGGCCGTGGCGTCGGCGGCTCCGGACCTGCCGCTGATGCTTTACAACATCCCCGGCCGGACCGGTTGCAGCCTCAGCCCCGAGACCACGGCCCGGCTGATGGATCTGCCGAACGTGGTCAGTTTCAAGGCCGCCAGTGGCACCACCGAGGAGGTCAGCGCCCTGCGGGCCGTCTGCGGCGAGCGCCTGGCGATCTACAGCGGCGATGACGCCCTCACCCTGCCGATGCTGGCTGTGGGTGCTGTCGGCGTGGTGAGCGTGGCCAGCCATGTGGCCGGCGATCAGATTCAGCGCATGGTGCAGGCCTTCCAGGCCGGCGACCACGCCACCGCCCTGGCGCTGCATGAACAGCTGCTGCCCCTGTGCAAGGCCCTGTTCTGCACCACCAATCCCATCCCGGT
>RFPK01000240.1 GCA_009926195.1 Synechococcaceae bacterium WB4_1_0192
GATGCCGATGGCGAAGGCAAGCGCAGCCACCTGAGCCGCCGCCGGAACAATGCCGGCACTGAACTGCTGAATGATCCAGGCGCCAGTCACCAGGAACAGGGTCGACACCACCAGACGCCAGAAGCAGTGCCAGCGCGAGAGCCGCCTGGAGCGGTTGAGGCTGTTGATCCAGCCGAAGATGCCGCCCACCAGGAAGGCCACCGCCACCACCAGGGTGACCCAGGCGGAGGCGATCAGCGGGAACAGCAGGGCCAGCAGGCCCAGCACCAGCAGCAGAACACCCTCCGCCAGGGTGAAGGCACGCAGGGAATCCAGGACGGGTTCCGGTTGATCGGAGGCCATGCGAGTGGTTCAGCGCAGCACACAGCCGGACCCTAGGCACGCGCTCCGGCGGCGTCAGCTCCAGCCGTGCTCCGCCAGCCAGGCGGCACTGATGGCCGGCTCAGCGGGCCCGCGTGGAGCCGCACCGCCGGCGCCGGCCGCCTGCAGCAGCCGCTCGGTGTATTTGGCCAGCAGATCCGCCTCCAGGTTCACCGCATCGCCGGGGCGCAGGTGCTGCAGGGCCGTGCTGGTCCAGGTGTGGGGAATCACGGCGATCCAGAACTCGGCGCCATCGGCGCTGCAGCCCGCCACCGTCAGGCTGATCCCATCCACCGCCACGCTGGCCTTCTCGCACACATAGCGGCCATAGGCGGGATCGCACCAGCGCAGCGTCAGCCGCCAGGAGGCACTCTGGCGCTGCACCGCCACCACCGTGCCGAGGCCGTCGACATGGCCACTCACCAGATGGCCGCCGAGGCGATCGGCCAGACGCAGGGCCGGCTCCAGGTTCACCCAGGCGCGCCGTTCGGCCTTGGCCGCCAGGGTGGTACGCCCCAGGGTCTCCTCGCTCACATCGGCGCGGAAGCCGGCGGCATCGCGCTGCACCACCGTCAGGCAGACACCATCCACCGCCACGCTGTCGCCGAGGGCCAGAGCGGCCGGATCGAGACCGCTGCCGGCGGGGATGTGCAGCTCGACGCCACCGCTGCAACGCTGCAGCTGTCCGATGGCCTGCACCAGCCCGGTGAACATGCGGTGCGTCCCTCAACCCTGGCCATAATCGGGCAAAGGGGCCAGCGGGTCAGCCATGGTCGAAATGCGCGTTGCCGGCATTGCCCTCGATGCGGCGAGCCGCAGCCCGATCGTGCTGCTGCGCGATCCCTCAGGCAGGCGCCAGGTGCCGATCTGGATCGACCAGGCCCAGGCCCAGAACATCCTGGCCGGCCTCAACAACGAACCGCCGCCGCGGCCCCTCAGCCACGACCTGATGGCGCGCCTGCTGACGGCGGGCGGGCTCACGCTGGAGCGGGTGATCATCCACGCGATCGAGGACAACACCTTCCGGGCCGTGCTCAAGCTCAGCGGCGGCCCGACGGGCGCGACCGACCTCGATGCCAGGCCCAGCGACGCCATCGCGCTGGCGCTGCGCACCGGCAGTGGCATCTGGATGCTGGAGGAGGTGGTGGCCGACGCCTCGATCCCGGTCGATGCCGAAGCCGATGCCGAGGACGCCGCCGACTTCCGCCGCTTCCTCGATGCCGTCAGCCCAGCGGAGCTGGTGCGCCAGATCCGCCGGGCCCAGCCGGAGGCCGAAGCGCCGCCCCAGCCCGAGTCCAACGCCGAGGGCAGTCGGGGGGAGGGCGATGACGAGGCGTCAGGCGGCGGCGAGGACACGGCCACCGACGGCGACCCCAACACTGACCCGGAGAACACCGCTGGCTGAGATCGTCCTGCGCCCCTTCGGCCAGGGACGGCCGGTCAGTGCCTTCTGCCTGGGCACGATGCGGGCCACCGGCAGCCCCACGCAGATGGCGGCCGTGCTCAGCGCTGCCCTGGCGGCGGGCATCAACCACATCGAGACCGCTCCGGCCTACGGCTCCGCCGAGGCCCACCTGGGCCAGGCGCTGCGGGCCCTGGCCGAACGGGATGCCAGCACCCATGCCTCGCTGGTGCTCACCAGCAAGCTGCTGCCGGGACTGGAGCTCGCCGAGGGGCGGAAGCAGCTGCGGGGAATCCTGGCGCGGCTGGGCGTGGCCCGGCTCGACAATCTGGCCGTACACGGCCTGAACCGGCCCGAGCACCTCACCTGGGCCAGCGACGGCGATGGCGCCGAGCTGCTGACCTGGGCCATCGGCGAAGGCCTGGTGGGGCAGGTGGGCTTCTCCAGCCACGGCGACAACGCCCTGATCGAGCGGGCCCTGGCCACGGGGCGCTTCAGGTTCTGCAGCCTGCACGTCCACCTGTTCGACCAGACCCGGCTGCCCCTGGCCCGCGCCGCCCTGGCTGCCGGGATCGGCGTGCTGGCGATCTCACCGGCCGACAAGGGTGGCCGGCTCTACGCCCCTCCAGCGGAGCTGCAGGCCGACTGCGCCCCGTTCCACCCCCTGGAGCTGGCCTACCGGTTTCTGCTGGATCAGGGGATCTCCACCCTGAGCCTGGGGGCGGCCCAGCCCGGCGATCTGGCCTGGGCCGCCGCCATCGCCGGGCCCCGCGAAACCGCTGGGGCAGGCGGCCGGGCCAGCCCGCCGGAGCCCTGGCTCGGCCCGGAGCACCGGCAGTCCCTGGCGCAACTGGTTGCCGCAGGACGGGAGCGGCTGGGCAGCACACACTGCGGCCAGTGCCGCGCCTGCCTGCCCTGCCCCAGCGCCGTGCCGATCCCGGAGCTGCTGCGCCTGCGCAACCTGGCCGTGGGCCACGGCATGACGGCCTTCGCGGAGGAGCGTTACAACCTGATCGGCCGTGCCGGCCATTGGTGGGAAACGCTGAATGCGGCCGCCTGCGCCCGCTGCGGCGACTGCCTGCCGCGCTGCCCCCACCAGCTACCGATCCCCGATCTGCTGGCGGAGACCCACCAACGCCTGGCGGCAGCACCACGACGGCGCCTCTGGGGCTGACCTCTCCCCTGAGGAAACGGGCCGGAGCTGCTCAGGCGGCGCCAGGTTGGGCGTCGTCCCAGCGGCGCTGCCATAACTGCCGCTCGGCCGGGCTGAGCGGCGCCAGGCTGGTGCAGCGCCGCAACACGGACTCGGGCGGCAACAGCAGGGGCCGCAGACGCTCGGGCCAGCGGGCCAGGGCCGGCGTTGGAGCCGATGAAGATCATGTTGGCGTCAGCCAGCGGCTTGGCCACCGCCATCATCACGTTCGAAAACGTGACGCCGGTTATCAGGTCGAAGTCATCGAGGCGTTCACCGGCGTGGCCTTGCCGTCTGATTTGGGCGGCGACGATGTTCTCGTCGTCATGGGCGGACCGATGGGTGTG
>RFPK01000025.1 GCA_009926195.1 Synechococcaceae bacterium WB4_1_0192
CACCAGCCATGTGCCCTAAAATACCGGTAGACCCATCGGAAATAGTGCATACTTACGAGCAGTTGCCTGCCTCCGATGGCCGCTTGTCTGCGAATGCCCTGGTTGCTCCCTTCTGCACCGATCCATGACCCGCCACACCCCCGGACGACGCCATGACAGCTTCTTTGGTGAAACCCCCCTTGCGCCTGACGCTGCACCCCCAGGATGTTCTGCCAGAAGGAATGAGTTGGAGGCTGCATGAGGGCTACGTGCGCTCCGCAACCTGGGATCCAGATGGCGAAGCGATCGCGCTCGGACTCTGGGGGCCTGGCGATGTGATCAGTTCAGAGGATCCAGTTCTTCATCCCCTTGAGCTGCAATGCCTGACCACCGTTGTGGTGGAGCACATTGAGCTGAGCCCAGGCGATCAGCAGTCCCATTGGCGCCGCGAGCGTCAGATGCTTGCCGAGCTGCATGCGATTCAGCGGATCCGCTCCGGCGAACGACGGCTGCTGGCTCTGCTCCATTGGATCGGTCGATCCTTCGGGCAGGTGAACAGCCATGGCTGCCGGCTATCACTCAGCGAACTCAACCTCACCCATCGCGGCCTGGCTGATCTCTGCGGCCTGACCCGGGTGACGGTGACGAAGACCCTCTCGCGCTTTCGCCAGGAGGGACAGCTCGTGGCCGTGGGCGAGAACGATCTGCTGCTGCCGAAGCGGCCATAACCTTCCAGAGACCGCCCAGGTTCCGGTCCCTCGGTGCTGCATCGGGGGGTTCTCGACCTTCGCTCAAGACATGGAGCATGAGCCGAATCGGCACGGTCAACAGGCCGATGCTCGGTCGGGTTGCTGTACCTGCCATTGAGGACCTGCCACACGGCGATAGGCCCTAGGGCTCAGATCACAAAGTCCGGCACAAAGGTGCGAGATTCACGACTGGTGACATGCAGCGCATCGCCGGGCTGAAGCTCACGGTAATCCATGCGCTCTCGGGGAAGCTGGGCCATGACCACCTCACCGCTGACCAGGGTGAGTTCGGCCTGAATATCGCGGCCCAGGTGGGTGAGACGGCGCAGCACGGCGGGCACGCTTCCCTCCTGGGGATGGCGATGCAGTTCCAGGTCGTGGGGGCGGATGAACACATCGCCTCGCTGCTCTGGATTGGGTGCCAGGGGTCCATGCGAGGGCAGGACATTGACGGCTCCGACAAAGCTCATCACGAAGGGACTCGCCGGCTGGTCATAGATCTCAGCCGGGGTACCGATCTGTTCGATCCGACCCTGGTTCATGACCACGATCCGGTCTGCGACCTCCATGGCCTCCTCCTGGTCGTGGGTGACGATCACGGTGGTGACGTGCATTTCGTCGTGAAGATGGCGCAGCCAGGCCCGCAATTCCTTGCGCACCTTGGCGTCGAGGGCACTGAAGGGTTCATCGAGCAGTAGCACCCGGGGCTGGACCGCCAGTGCCCGGGCCAGGGCGACGCGCTGTCGCTGACCGCCGGAGAGCTGGGAGGGATAGCGGTTGCCAAAACCCTGGAGCTGAACCAGCTCGAGAAGTTCATCCACCCGCCGGCGGATCGCCTCGTGCTTCCAACCACGCAGCTCCAGACCGAAGCCCACGTTCTGGCGCACGGTGCGGTGCTTGAACAAAGCGAAGTGCTGGAAGACGAAGCCGACTTCCCGCTCCTGTACGGATCGGCTGGTGGCCTCTTCACCGGTGATCCAGATCCGGCCCGAATCCGCCTGCTCAAGCCCGGCAATCAGCCGCAGCAACGTGCTCTTACCGGAACCGGAGGGGCCAAGCAGGGCCACCAATGAGCCTGTATCGACATCCAGGCTGACGTTGTCGACAGCCCGGAAGGAGCCGAACTCCTTGCAGACGCCCGAAACCCGGATGCCCATGACGACCACTCCAGCAGCAATCGCCACACCCTAACCCATTAGCCATTATCCCCACCGGCGTACCGTAGTATAAAGCCACGGGCGGTGATACGGTCCGGCCACCTCATGCCGTGGCGTCCATGACGCAACCAGTCACACCTCGCAGGCGGAGCCTGGCCTGGCCCAGCTGGTTGCAACTCAGCTGGTCGTGGCGGATCACCTGGCTGGTCCTGGCTCTGGTGCTGTTCCTGCCTCTTGGGGCCCTGGCCCTCAAGGCCGGAGCCGTGGGCCCATCGCAGTTCTGGCAGCTGGCCACCACCCCGGAAGCCCTGGCCACGTACCGCATCAGCTTTGGCCTGTCCCTGCTGGCCGCCCTCACCAACGGCGTGTTCGGTGTGGTGATCGCCTGGGCCCTGGTTCGCTGCTCCTTTCCCGGCCGGAGATTGTTGGATTCGCTGATCGACCTGCCATTCGCTCTGCCCACCGCCGTGGCTGGGCTGGCTCTCGCCGCGATCTACAGCAGCAATGGCTGGCTCGGGGCTCCACTGCAGGCGATGTTCGGCCTGAAGGTGTCCTTCACCTGGCTGGGGGTGGCGATTGCCATGGTCTTCATCTCCCTGCCCTTCGTGGTGCGCAGCGTTGAGCCGGTGCTCGAGGCCCTGGACCGCGACCAGGAGGAAGCCGCCTGGTGCCTGGGGGCCACCCCACGCCAGACCCTCACCAAGGTCGTGCTGCCTCAGCTGATGCCCGCCATCCTCTCGGGCGTGGCCCAGGGATACAGCCGTGCCGTGGGCGAATACGGATCAGTCGTGATGATCTCCTCCAACGTGCCGTTCAAGGACCTGATCACGCCGACCCTGATCATCCAGAAGCTGGAGGAATACGACTTTGCCTCGGCCACGGTGATCGGCATGGTGATGCTGCTGTTCTCGCTGCTGAGCCTGCTGGTGATCAACGGCCTGCAGGTGTGGGGTCGACACTGGGAAGCCAATCCGGCCCAGGGCGTCTGAGCAACAGACGCTGATCGTTCCGCTTCGGCTGCCACTGCCCTTCCGTTTCCGCTCTCTGCCGTTGCCTCCGCTGCCTGCCATGCCGCACACCCTGCAATCACGGCTCAAGGCCATTCCCCGGCCCTCGGCTGCACTGATCATCCCGCTGATCGCTGGCCTCTATGTGGGGGTGATCATCCTGCTGCCCGCCCTGGAGGTCGTGGCCGGTGCTTTTGCCAAGGGGATCGGCCCCCTGGTGCAGAACCTGGGCTCGGAAGAACTGCGCTCAGCGATTCTGTTGACGCTCCGCTGCACCTTGATCGCTGTTCCGGTCAACACGATCTTCGGCCTGGCGGCGGCCACGGCCATCGCCCGGAGGCAATTCCCCGGCAAGGCGCTGCTGCTCAGCGTGATCGACCTGCCATTCTCGATCTCACCAGTGGTCGTGGGGCTGATGCTGGTGCTGCTCTACAGCCCTACCAATGGCTTGCTGGGCGGGATCGTCAGCGGCCTGGGCTGGAAGATCATCTTCTCCTGGCCAGGGATGGCCATGGCCACGATCATCGTCACCTTTCCCTTCATGGCCCGCGAGGTGATTCCCCTGCTGGAGGAGGAGGGCTGGGATCAGGAGGAAGCAGCCCGTACCCTTGGCGCCAGCAATTGGCAGGTGTTCTGGAAAGTGACCCTGCCTTCAGTCCGTTGGGCCGTGGTCTATGGCCTGATCCTCACCACGGCCAGGGCCCTGGGTGAATTCGGGGCCGTGGCCGTGGTCAGCGGCAACATCGCCGGCCAGACCCAGACCCTACCCCTGTTTGTCGAAGACGCCTACAAGCAGTACGACACCGAACTTGCCTACGGCGCTGCACTGGTGCTGGGGGGCGTGGGTCTGGTCTCGCTGCTGCTGAAGCTGGCGGTGGAGCAACTGCTCGGTGGAGCGAAGGAGAGCCATCCAACGAGCTGAGCAGGACCTGGAAGCTCCACCAGGACAGAGCCACCGCCAGAGGTGAAGCTCGGTTCATGAACTCCGGTTGCCGGCGGTGAAGAGAGGTGTCGATCCGGGCGGCCTGATTGCTGATCCCTTCCGTCCGCCCCATCGTGGTGGCAACGGGATTCGGAGGCTCCATTGATGGACGACACCCCCCCTGAGCAGCAGCGAGGAGCGCGCTGACGATCCGGCCCCTGCTCCAACACTCTCGACGGATCTCTGACGTTCCCGGCGTGAAGCCTTCGCCGTCTACTTCACCGTCCACTGCACCGTTCACGGCACTCTTCCGGAGTTCAGCCTCAGGTGCCCCGGACCGAGCGGAACGTCCCACTAGTCACCTGGCCCCAGGTGCCAGCGCCGGCAGCTCCGACCCACAACTCAAACCACGGTGGGATCGATGACGATCCCGCCATCAGACACGGCTCTTGCCACGCAACACCACCGCACAGGGCGTTACCGCCAACAGGCGCTCCGCCGCTGAGCAGGCAAAGACCCGGGGCTCACGCTCCGGGCTTTGTTATGGGAGAGCCAGGGACTCACTCCGGAACGGCGTCGATGGCCCGCAGCGGGGATCGCCTCAACCCTGCACCTGGACCGTGACACTGCTGACGGTGTTCGCCTTGGGCAGCGTGACGGTGAGCAGCCCATCGCGGTAGACGGCCTGCAGACGCTCGCGCTCAATCGGCTGGGCGAAGCGGAAGCTGCGGCTCCAGGTGCCGTAGCGGAATTCGCTCAGCAGCGGTGCCGGGGCCGCAGGGCTCGCCTCAGCCACAGCTGGATCGCTGAGCTGAGCGCGGTGACGGCGCTCAGCGCTGATCAGCAGGGTCCGGTCGGTGGCCTTGACCTCAATGGCATCGCGGTCGACGCCGGGAAGCTCAAGCACAACGGCATAGGCCTCAGCGCTTTCATGCACCTCGGCGGCGGGAACCCGCTCGGCGGTCTGCAGCTGCTGGCTGAGCTGCTGTTCGAGGCGATCAAACAGATCAAAGGCGGTGGAAGAACGCAGGCTGCGCATGGTTTTGATGGCGGAGGATGACGGGGCGAGGAAGGCGTGAACAACGCCGCTCGGTCCCGATGCGCCAACTGTCGCCGCGACGCCACGGGCAGGGGATGGGATGAGCCGAACCGGATGTTTCGGCCCTCCACACCGCTGGGCGGTGGACCGAACCGGATCAACCGGAGAACCGACAATGCAGCCAGGTCCGCACCGCGGGCACCACAACGGGTGTGATGAAACGAGAGCAACCGGCACAGACCCATCAGCCGCAACTGGAGGACGACGCACCGCTGGAGGACCGCGGCCGTGGACTGGGATTGCGTCTCTTGGCACTGTTGGGTGCCCTGTCGTTCGTGATGCTCGGGCTCAGCAGCCTGGCGCCGCTGCTCTATCCGGTGACAACTCCAGAGACCACTCCAGAGCCCACACCGGCACCCAGGAATCAACAGCAGGCACCCGTCAGCTGAGAGGGTGAGCTGAAGGGGTGGTTGAAAGCAGCCGCCGCAGACTGCAACAGACAGCCCCTGCCAGTGGCAGGGGCACCTGAAGGATCAGTCCTCCTCGCCTCCAACGGCTCCAGCGGGGATCAGCTGGATCTGTTTGCGACCGATCTTGATTTCGAACTCGTCGCCGGGCTTGAGATCGAGCATGGCGGTGTAGGCCTTGCCCACAAGCAGGTTGCCATTGCCCTGCACGGTGGCGACGTAGCTCAGCTTGCGACCGCCTTTGCCACGGCCCTTGACACCGGCATCAGTACCGAGGCTGACACCCTTGGCATCGAGCAGGGCCTCGTAGAAAGCGGTGAAATTCAGGCGCTCGCTTCCGTCCTTCTTGGCACTCACGTAGCCGCAACTGCGGACCAGATCGGATTTGGAGGCGTCACCCAGCTCCTTGACTTTGGCCAGGAGTTCAGAACCAGTCAGCATGGAAATGATGCGGGGCATCTCCAACATAGTGCGCTGAGCGCGAGGTAGCCAGTCACAGATCTGGTTGCAGCTGCATGGACAGAACACACCCCTGGCGATGCTGGACAAGCTGGGCATACGCCGAGCTGGTGTCAAGACAGCTTACGGAAAACCAAAGAGGCAGGCAGTGACAAGCAGAGGTTTTACACTGGCAGAAGGAATAGAATCCACATGGCTCTGCTTGATCAGGACACATACGTTGCCGAACGGGTCGAGGGGCAACTGAAATGGCTCAGTCGGGCCAGCAAGGTCAACAAACAGGCCTTCCTGCGCCTGCGCATGGTGGAGATCCTGCTGGGCACCTCGATCACCGTCTTCAGTCCCTACGCCGGGAAATTCGCATGGGGTGCGGTGGCGATCGCCATGGCCGGGGGCGGCATTGCGGTGGCCAGTTCCGTGCTGGCACTGAACCGGAACCAGGAGAACTGGGTGCGGTATCGCAGCCTCAGCGAAGCACTGAAACACGAGAAGTACCTCTACATGACCGGCACCGCTCCCTACGCGGACCCTGACAAGGGCTTCGGCGCTTTCGTGAGCACCGTTGAAGCACTGATGCTGGAAGAGCAGTCCGGCTGGGCCAAGATGGCCGCCCAGGACACCAGTGGTACCAGCGCCACCACCAGCCCCAGCCCCAGCGTGGCAGTGAAACAGGAGATCAACCAGCGCTGAATGACGCGATCCAGCACAGCGACTGGTGCAGGCGGGGCAACTGGATCACCAGAGCGCTGCCGCTGGCAGGCCTGACCCTCAGACCCGCCGGATTGATCTGGATGAGCCGGCCTTTTCCCCTGTGCCATAACCGAGACAGGACGGCAGATCGGATCCGATGAGCAGCCGTCCACTCCGCCATGGATGTCTGGATCGAAGCCTCGAAGACCCTGATCCTGGGGTTGATGCTGATCATTGCCGCAACGGCGATTCGACTATCCATGCGGCTGCAGGCACTCACCACGCCCCTGACTCGGAGGCTGGCGGAGCTGCATCAGGCTGAACCGGGCAGCCTGATGACCACGGATCCCTGGTTGACACGGGTGCAGGAACGGTATTCAGCCCTGCTCTGTCATGTGGATTCGATCGATGCGACCGAGTTCAGCTGCGGTGAGATCGAGACCCTGCCCCTCAAGGTGCTCGGGCGCACGCTGACGGCATCGGCAGCGCAGAGCTGGATCCGTCAGGCGCCAGGCGTTCTGATCTCGCTGGGCCTGCTGGGCACCTTTGTAGGGCTGACGGTGGGCCTCAATCAGATCGCCGCGGTGTTGAAACCGGGGGTCACACCCGCCGCGATCATGGCAACGCTGGGGGGAATGATCGCGCCGATGGGTGCCGCCTTCCAGTCCAGTCTGATGGGGCTGTTCCTGAGCCTGGTGGTGCTGATCTGGAGCCAGCTCAATGGCAGCCGCGACTGCCTGGAGCGCTGCGAGCTGTTGCTGACCAGCTGGCTGGAAACCGTGCTGCCTCAGCAGCTGGGTGCCAAGGTCATGACACCCCTCCGTCAATCGATTGAAGGGCTCAACGAGCGCATGGGCATCCTTCCTGGTGTGATCGCGGCAAGTGTGGAACGCGCCATGCAGCAGGCCTTCGCGGCCAAGCTCGAGCAGGTGTTCAATGTGCAGACCGTTCTGGCGGAAGAGGCGCAACGATCGCTCCAGCAACTGGCCGCCATCAGCGCGGCCCTGCACGAGAGCGGCCAGGACTTCCAGCAGGCCGCGCAGGCGCTGAAACACAGCTCGTTTGCCTCCACCCTGCAGGAATCGGTGCAAGGTCTGATCGACTGCCGGGAACACCTGACAGCAAGCACGAACGGTCTCAGCAAACGCTTGCTCGATCTGCGCGACAGTCTGATCAGCACCCAATCGGAGTGGAAGCTGCTGGCCAAGACGGCCGAACAGGAGCTCAGCAGCTGCCGGCTGGCCATCGACCAGATGCAGATCGAAACTCAGGCCCTGCGCCAGGTCAGCGCCGGACTGGGAGAGGCGACCCAGGCCAACAGCGAAGCGGCCAAGCAACTGCGCGAAACACGGTTGGAGGTGATGCGCGACCGCAAGCTGACGATCAGCGTTGCCGAAACGATCCAAGCACGCCTGAACACGGACAGCAGCGTGGCGGAGAGCTGCCAGCTGTTCGTCCAGTCGTTGCAATCCTGCCTTGACGACTGGCATCAGTCGATGCAGCAACTCGATGGGCTACAGACGCAACTCCTCAATCTGGCGATCAAGGCGCGGCGTGACGATGCCGAGCTGATGAGCACTGAGCGCCGAGAAGCGCAGGAGTTGATTCGCCGCCTGCGTCAGCAGCTGCTGGAGGAGGTCGGAACGGCGATCCAGAGCCAGCACGAGGCCCTGATCAACCTGAACACACCGACCCGGGAGGCCGGGGTCATCGGCCAGCAACTGGAGCTGCAACTCGAGAGCGTCCGCCAGCAACTGAATGCCATCCATGACGAGCTGGATGCCCTGTTGGAGGCCGACAGCAACAGCCGTGAGCGAGGAGACACCTAGTCATGTCGAAATCGCGCCGCCGCCGCAGTGAAGAGACCAATGTCTGGATCGGCTATACAGATCTGCTCAGCAACAGCCTGCTGGTGTTGATCATCACGATCGTGATCACCAGCCTGGCTCGCGCCAGCAATGAGAAGCCACCACTGGTGCGACTGACCGAACAGGAGTCCTTCCGCTTCCCCACCGGTAGCTACACGCTCAGCCCGGAGTTTCGTGCCGCCCTGGAGCGCCGGTTGCCAGACATCAGAGACACGATCAACAAGTATCGGATCGACAGTGTGGAGGTGATCGGCCACACGGATGGTCAGCCCTCACCCGGCGCCAGCAACCTCGACCTGCTGCTGCCAAACAGCAAACAAGGCGACAGCTTACGGGGCTTCGAAGCAGGGTCGAACACCGACCTCGGACTGCTGCGGGCCCTGGCGGTTGCCAAGTATCTGAAGGCGCGCTTGCAGCCGGATGTGAAGGGAGAGCTGCGCATCCGTCCCTATTCAGCCGGCAGCCTGATCGATGGCGACGGGCGGTTCGCACCGGCTGATGAGCAGGATCGCGCCGAGCGCCGCAGGATTGAACTGCGCTTCACCCGTCAGGAGGACTGAGCCGTGGATGATGTCCCCACTCCGATGGAACGGCTGCTCCGGCTGGAAGCCTGCATCGAGCAGCTCAACCGCCAGCTGCTGCAAGCGCCGGACGCGGTGAAGCCGGGCGAGGGGCGGCCAACGCGGCAGGTCTGGCCAGCAGATGAACAGCTGCTCACCCGCTGCCTACGGCGCACACCCCAGGTGGTGCAGGCCTACCAGAGTGGCGGCGAGCTGACAGCCACCGAGGGGGGAGACGTGCTGCTGGAGCCCTCAGCCCAGCAGGGGCTGGTCCACCTCTGTGAGCTGAACAACGGCGACGCCGTGGCCTGGCTGCCCAGGAACGCCCCGGACAACCACCTGGGGCTCTCCGCAATCGGCAGGATCTTTGCGATCCCCGCTGGCGTGACACGCCTGCAGGAGCTGACCATCCAGCGGCTGCCCCTGTTCAAACCGATCGTCCTGCACAACCGTTGGACCCTGGCGCGACGCGGCGAACTCACCCGCAAGGGGGCGACCTGCCCGGAAGAGTCGGCGAACGAGGCGATCAACGGCAGGCTGGAACGGCTGGAGAGAGCGATGTCCCACCTCAGTGCCAGGAACGAGGACCGATTGCGCGAGCTGCAGGTGAAACTGGAGACCCAGCAGAAGGAGCTGGATCAGCTACTGCGTCTGAAACGCCCATGAGCGAGTTGCCCTATCGGATCGTGCGCGATGACGGCGGCAGCGACAGCTTCACACGTCAAGGCTATGGCTCCTACGAGGAGGCCCATGCCGTGCTGGAGCGGTATTACGCCGATTGCTGCTGTTCTGACGACCGCGAGTACTACAGGATTGTCAGCGAGCACGATTGAACGCGCTGTCGCTCAGCAGGCCACCACAGATGCGGACGCGTCAGCCGGTGATGCGGCTGAAGTCGGCCAGAACGGAGGCCTGGTTGCGCAGCAGGGCGAGCAGGTTGAGGCGGTTACGACGCACGGCAGGATCCTCAGCCATCACCATCACGCTCTGCTCACCATCGAAGAAGGCGGCCAGGGCATCGGCACCATCGCTGAGGCCGCGGGCCAACGTGGCGTAGCGAGCGGTGCCGACGCCGGTGGCGATCGGCTCCAGCTGGCGTAGCACCGCCAGCATGCCCGCCTCGCTCGGCTTCTCGAACAGCGCGGCATCGACCACACCAGCATCGCTGAGGACGCTGGGGTCGAGATCGCCTTTCTCAGCCAGACGGGCTGCCCGGGTCACCACCGCCTGCACGGCGGCCAGCTGACCACTGGCCCGCAGCTCCACCAGCAGGTCGGCCCGCTGGCGGGCATCGGCGGGATCACGGAGCACCCGCGCCAGCGGCACGCTGTCGCCGGCCACGGCCTGGACCAGATCGGCGTCGAGACCCTGCTCCTCCAGCAGGCTCACCAGGCGCTGGCGCAGGAATTCACCCAGCTCGGCCGCCAGGGCGGCGGCATCCACCTGGAACGCAGGCAGGAGTGCCGACCAATGGGCGGTGGAGCGCTCCAGCAGAGCGATCAGATCAAGGTGCCAGCCCCGATCCCAGAGGATCTGCAGCAGGCCGTTACCGGCGCGGCGCAGGGCATAGGGGTCGGAGGAGCCGCTGGGGCGCTCACCCTTGGCGTAGATGCTCAGCAGCAGCTCCAGGCGCTCGGCCACGGCCACCACGGCACCGGCCTCGCTGGCGGGCAGGGCGTCACCGGCACCGCGGGGGAAGTAGTGCTCCAGCACCGCCAGGGCCACCGGTCGGGGTTCGCCTTCAGCCAGGAGGTACTTGCCCCCCATCACCCCCTGCAGTTCGGGAAATTCGCCCACCATCTGGCTCACCAGATCGTGCTTGCAGAGGTGGGCGGCGCGGCGGGCGTGGCTGGCGGTGTCGACCGAGAGCTGCAGCTGCTCCAGCAGCACATCGGTGCACCACTCGAGGCGCTCGACGCGGTCGCGCAGCGAACCCAGACCCTCTGCGAAGGTGACGCGGGCCAACTGGTCGCGCCGATCGATGCTGGCGACGGCGCGGTCGGCGCGCACGAAGAATTCGGCATCCGCCAGGCGGGCCTTGAGCACGCGTTCATTACCGCGGCGCACGGTGTCGACCGACTCCGGCAGACCGTTGCCGATGCAGAGGAAGCGCGGCAGAAGGCTGGCGCGGGCATCGAGCGCCAGGGGATCGCTGGCGGCATCGCGGCGGTAGAGCGGCACGTAGCGCTGGTGGGCGCGCATCACGGTGCTCAGCACTTCTGCCGGCAGGGCGAGATAGTGCTCATCGACGCTGCCTTCGATCAGCAGCGGCGCCTCCACCAGATCGGTGAGCTCCTCGGCGAGCGATTCCGGCAGGTCGGGCTCAGCCTGCAGGGCCGCCGACGCCTCGCTGACGGCGCGGTGAATGGCGCTGGCCCGGGCGGCGCGATCCACCTGCACACCGGCGGCCGCCAGGGTGGCGGCGTAGCCGTCGGCGCTGGCGATGCTGACGTCGCCGGCCTGGAGCCGATGACCGCGGCTGAGACGGCCGGCCTCCACCAGGGGATCACTGCCGCCCAGACGGACCGGAATCACCGCCGCATCCAGCAGGGCCACCAGCCAGCGGACCGGCCGCGAGAAGCGGGCCTCACCCTCACCCCAGCGCATGAAGCGGCGTCCCTGCAGGGAGGCGATCCAGGCCGGGATCACTTCAGCCAGCAGATCGGAGGCGCTGCGTCCCCGTTCGAGCACGCGGGCGAACACGAAGGGGCCCTTGGGGGTCTCGCGCACCTCCAGGGCTTCCGGTTCGATGCCGCAGCGGCGGGCGAAGCCGATGGCGGCCTGGGTGGGGCTGCCATCGCGAAAGGCCTGGGCCGCCGGCGGCCCCTTGCGCTCCTCCTCGAGGTCGTCGGCAGCGGCGGCCAGGTTGTCCACCAGCAGGGCCAGGCGGCGCGGCGTACCGGTGCACTGGATCGCCCCATGGCTGAGGCGGGCCTCCGCCAGATCGCGCCGCACCAGCTGCTCCAGCTGCGGCAGGGCCAATCGCGCGAAATCGGCCGGCAGCTCCTCGGTTCCGATTTCGAGCAGAAAGGTGGGCACGCCAGCAGGCCACAGCAGCCGCTCACTGTATTGAAAGGGCAGCTGAGCCGCCCCGTCTCCAGAGCGCCGCTGCCGTTTCGCTACGGTCGTTTCAGGATCAGGTTGAGTGAGTGACCGTGACGGCAGGGCAGAGCGCGACCGGCGGTGCAGTCGGGCCTGAAGCCGGGACCCGTGACCTGGCCCCGAGCCAGCTCTCCCCCTGCATCGCCAGCGGTGCCGAGCGCAGCAAGTTCGAGCAGTTCAAGGCTGACAGCGGCTACCTGCACGACCCCCTGGCCGAGGAACTGGCCAACGACGCCAACCACTTCTCCGAAGGGGCCGTTCAACTGCTGAAGTTCCACGGCAGCTATCAGCAGGACAACCGAGAAAACCGCCAGAAGGGCCGGGACAAGGACTGGCAGATGATGCTGCGCCTGCGCAGCCCCGGCGGTCGCATCCCGGCCTCGCTGTTCCTGGCGATGGATGAACTGGCCGATCGCCTCGGTAACGGCACGCTGCGGGCCACGACACGCCAGGCCTTCCAGATGCACGGCGTGCGCAAGCACAACCTGCGCGAAGTGATCGGCACGATCGTGCGCGGCATGGGCTCCACCCTGGCGGCCTGCGGCGACATCAACCGCAACGTGATGGCGCCGGCGGCGCCGTTTGAAACGGGCGCCTATCCCGCAGCGCGGCAACTGGCCGATGACATCGCCGATCTGCTGTCCCCCAGCGCCGCCGAGGGCTCCTACCTCGACCTGTGGGTCGATGGTGAGCTGAGCTACCGGATCAAGCCCAGCCGGGCCGTGAGCAAGGTGCGCAGCCGGCAGAGCGAAGGCGGTGTGTTCAGCGGTGATGCCAGCGAGCCCCTGTACGGGCCCACCTACATGCCGCGCAAGTTCAAGTGCGCCGTCACCGTGCCCGGCGACAACTCGGTGGATCTGCTGACGCAGGACATCGGCCTGGTGGCCTTCGCCGACGCCAGCGGAGCGCTCAAGGGCTGCAACGTCTACGTCGGCGGCGGCATGGGTCGCACCCACAACAAGGAGGAGACCTTCGCCCGCACCGCTGATCCGCTCGGCTATGTGGCCGCTGAGCACGTGCTGGATCTGGTGCAGGCCATCGTCGCCCTCCAGCGCGACTACGGCGACCGCCAGACCCGCCGCCATGCGCGCATGAAGTACCTGATCCACGATCAGGGCATCGCCTGGTTCAAACGGGAGCTGAAGGCCAGGTATTTCGCGCATCCGATCAAGGGCCTGCGCCTGGAACCCAAGACCAGGCTGGTCGACTACCTCGGCTGGCACCGCGTCAGCCCCGGCATGTGGTTCGTCGGAATTCCGCTGCTGTGCGGTCGCCTCAGCGGAGAGCTCAAGGCGGGCCTGCGCCGGCTGGTCGAGACCTATCAGCTGGAGATCCGCCTCACGCCCAACCAGGACCTTCTGCTCTGCAACATCGGCACGGCCCAGCGGGCCAGCGTGCGCCAGGCCCTGGCCGAGCTGGGCATTCACGACCCGGACTCTCCGGCCCGACTGGAGCGCCACGCCATCGCCTGCCCGGCGCTGCCCCTGTGCGGCCTGGCGGTGACTGAAGCCGAGCGCACGCTGCCGGCGGTGCTCGAGCGGCTGGAGGCCCAGCTGCAGCAGCTGCAGATCGAGAAATCGATCCTGGTGCGCATGACCGGCTGCCCGAACGGCTGCGCCCGCCCCTACATGGCCGAACTGGGTCTGGTGGGGGATGGCGTCAATCAGTACCAGCTGTGGTTGGGGGGCACGCCCAACCTGAGCCGCCTGGCGGAGCCCTATCTGGAGCGGATGCCGCTCGATCAGCTGGAGCAGACGCTCGAGCCGCTGCTGCGCAGCTGGAAGGCGGCCGGTGGTCGCCGCAGCTTCGGCGATCATGTGGCCAGGCTGGGCCGCGACCAGGTGAAGGAGCTGCTGGCCACGGTCTGAAGCTGATCAGCCCGGCAGCCATCGGCCATAGCAGGCCTGCCGGGCCGGGCCATGACGCCAGGCCCAGAGCTGATCACCCCAGCTGAAATGCCACCACTCGTTGGGGTGTTGGGCGAAGCCCGCCTGCGTCATCGCCTGGGCCAGCACCATCCGGTGCCGATGGGAGCGGAGGGCCTGGTCGCGTTGAGGCCCCGCGGGAAGAGACTCCGCCAGCGCCAGGAAGTGATCGGGCT
>RFPK01000241.1 GCA_009926195.1 Synechococcaceae bacterium WB4_1_0192
ATCGGGTCCGGCGGACGCCGCCGCATCACGTAGGTGAGGTTGTCGCGGCGGGCCGAACGCACCTGGATCAACGGGCGCCTGAGCTCCAGCAGACGGATCAGATCCGCCCGCACCCGCGGCGCGGCCGTGGCGCTCAGCGCCACCAACGGCACCCCGGGGCAGAGGCGACGCAGCTGACCGAGGCGCCGGTAATCCGGGCGGAAGTCGTGGCCCCAGGCGCTGATGCAGTGGGCCTCATCGATGGCCACGGCCACCAGACGCCCCTGGTCGATCACCTCCTCCAGCAGCTGGCGGGTGGCTTCCACCTGCAGCCGCTCCGGGGCCAGGTAGAGCAAACGCAGGCGACGATCGCGCAGGCGGGCCAGCAGGTCCTGGCGGCGCTGGGGATCGAGCCCCCGGTGCAGGCAGGCGGCGGGGATGCCGCGGCGCTGCAGGTGCTGCACCTGATCCTCCATCAGGGCCACCAGCGGTGAGATCACCAGCACCAGACCGTCGCGCACCAGGGCCGGCAGCTGATAGCAGAGCGATTTGCCAGCGCCGGTGGGCAGCACGGCCAGGCAGTCACGGCCCTGCAGGATCGCCTCCACCACGGGGCGCTGACCGGGCCGGAACGCCTCCCAGCCGAAGTGCTCCCGCAGGGCCTGCTCGAGCGGATCGGGCATGGGGTGTTAACCGGGCTGCGCCAGCACGGGGATCGGCGGCGCCTCCAGCTGATCGGCAGCCTCCTCCACGAGCTGCAGCCGCACCCGCTTGCCACCCGCCAGCTCCCCGAGCGACACCCGCAGGGTGTTGCCGCTGAGGGTCTGCAAGGCGGTGAGCAGCTCACGCAGGTGGGGCGTGCTGCTGCCGCTCTCCACCCACAGGCGCTCCTGCAGGCCGTTGAGCCGGCGCCAGCTGGTGTGCAGCTTGAGCACCGCGGCCTCCAGGGCCTGGGCCTGGCCGACCGCATCGGCCAGCAGACCGAGGGCATCGAGACGCAGGGCCTCCTGCATGGCCTTCTCCAGATCAAGCTCCCCCTGCTGGAAGGCCCGCACCGCCAGGCCGGCCTCCGAGGCCTTGCTCAGCCAGCGAGCCGTGCTGGTCACATCCTTGACCCGCTCCAGTTCAGGTTCATCGCGCAGCACCTTGCGCAGGTCCTCCTGCTGCTCCTCCGGCAGCTTGGCCAGCTCCTTGACGAGCGGGGCCACCGCCTTGGGCGGCAGCAGGTTTTCAGCCGTGCGCTGGCGGATCTCCTCCGGCAACAGCGGGCTGGTGGCGGCGGTGTACTCATCGGTGAGCTGCCGCACCTGCTTGCGGGTGATCTGCTGGCCATCGTTGGCCGCCTCACCGATCATCAGCTGGACTTCCGGCTCGGCCTGGGCCGTCTCCATGAAGGCGCGCTTGGAGAAGTTGTTGACGCTGGTCTCCTCCAGCACACCCTCGCCGAGCATGGCGTCGGCCGATTCGGCCAGCTGGATCAGGGCGTAGGCGCGGGTCTTGCTGATCTCCTGCTCCCTGAGCCACTGCAGGAAGCCGCCACCACGCCCCTCACCGCCGCGGCGTTCGCGGTCGCGCACCGCCCGCAGAATGCGGCCACGCCAGATCTCGGTCTGCAGATCGAAGCGATCACAGATGGCCCAGGCCTCCTCGATGCGGGCCAGGAACTCCATCGAGCTGATCGTGTCGCTCTCGGGATCCGGCAGTTCAAGGCTGAAGGCAGGGGCCTCGACCATCGGGCGACGGGCAGCAGAGGTCGATGGTGCCACGTTTCGTGACGGGCCACCGGCAGACCAGGCCGGAGCGGGTACATTCCCTCTGACAGCCACCCCTTTCCCTGCGCAGCGATGGCCATCTCCCGCGGCGACAAGGTGCGCATCAAGCGTCCTGAGTCCTATTGGTTCAACGAAGTCGGCACCGTCGCTTCGATCGACACCTCCGGCATCCGCTACCCCGTGGTGGTGCGCTTCGAGAAGGTGAACTACAACGGCGTCAGCGGCTCCGAAGGCGGCATCAACACCAACAACTTCTCCGAGAGCGAGCTCGAGAAGGCCTGATCAACCTGGCGGGTTGCGCATCCGGACCCAGCCAACTCTCATCCCCCGGACCTGAGCCCAGGCCGGGGGTTTTCTGCGTTGTGACGCCGTCCAGCCCGGTGCGCCCCCCGCACGGCCCATGGCAGCCTGAGTCGCAGGATCGCCTTCTGCCGCGTGCCCGAACTTCCCGAAGTGGAAACCGTGCGGCGCGGCCTGGAGCGCCAGCTGCACGACTTCCAGATCGAGCGGATTGCGGTGCTGCGCCCGCGGGCGATCGCCTGGCCTCCGGATCCCGAACTGTTCTGCGCAGCGCTGCGCGGTAGCTACGTCGGCAGCTGGAGCCGCCGCGGCAAATACCTGATCGCCAGCCTGCGGCAAGGGGGCGAGGACGCGGGCCACTGGGGCGTTCACCTGCGCATGACCGGCCAGTTCCTGTGGCTCAATGACCCGGGTGAGCCCTGCCGTCACACGCGGGTGCGCCTGTGGGATGCCGCCGGCGCTGAACTGCGCTTCGTGGACACCCGCAGCTTCGGCCAGATGTGGTGGGTGCCACCGGGGCAGCCGCCCGAAGCCGTCATGACGGGCCTGCAGACGTTGGGGCCCGAACCCTTCAGCGCCGACTTTTCACCAGCCCATCTGCGGGCGCGGCTGGCGGGCAGCCGCCGTGCCATCAAGACCGCCCTGCTCGATCAGGCACTGGTGGCGGGCGTCGGCAACATCTACGCCGATGAATCGCTGTTCCTGAGCCGGATCGCGCCCCACACCGCCAGCGGCCAGGTCAGTGCCAAGCAGCTGGAAGCCCTGCATGGGGCCCTGGTCGACGTGCTGCAGACCAGCATCGGCGCTGGGGGCACCACCTTCAGCGACTTCCGCGACCTGACGGGCACCAACGGCAACTACGGCAATGCCGCCTGGGTCTACCGCCGCACGGGAGAACCGTGCCGCGTCTGCGGCACACCCATCCGCCGCGACCGGATCGGTGGACGCAGCAGTCACTGGTGCCCGAAATGCCAGGGCGGATGATGACGATGAGTCCTCCACACCAACGCTCCACCGTGCACGATTCCCTCGCCACGGCCCTCACGGACGCCATGGCGGACATTCACCGCCGTGGCTGGTGTGATGGCACCGGCGGCAACTTCAGCTGCGTGATCGCACGGGAGCCCCTGGAGCTGCTGATGGCACCCAGCGGCGTCGACAAGGGGCAGGTGCAGCCGCAGGAGTTGATCACGGTGGATGGCAACGGCAGCGTCCTGGCGGGCCACGGCAAGGCCAGCGCCGAAACGGC
>RFPK01000242.1 GCA_009926195.1 Synechococcaceae bacterium WB4_1_0192
AGGTCCAGACGGCCGAACTCAAGGCCGCCTATCCAGGAACCGCCTGGGCCGCCCACGGCAACTACGGCGTTGAGTACGACCTCACCATTCCCCTGCGCAACAGCGGGCCCGTGCCCGTGCAGCTGCAACTGCAACTTGATTCACCGCTGAAGCACGATCAGCCCCTGGGTGGTCTGCGGTTCAACGCCACACCGGGCCGGGCCGTGATGTTCCGCGGCACCGTGGAGGTGAGCGGCCTCGACGGAGATGGCGGCCAGGTCAGCGGCCGCCGCCGCTTCCACCTGGTGCAACGCTCGGGCCAGCAGGGACCTGCTCTGGGCACGATCAGCCTGGCGGCGGGGGCAGAGCGTCAGCTGCGGGTACGGCTGATCTATCCCGCCGATGCCACCCCGCCCCAGGTGCTCAGCCTGCTGCCGGTGGCCGCACCAGCGGCTCCAGAAGCGCCTGTGAAACAATCGCCAGCACCTCAAGCCAGCCGCAGACCGTGACGCAAGCCCGCAAGCGCAGGGTGTTCCCCTTCACCGCGATCGTGGGCCAGGAGGAGATGAAGCTGGCGCTGCTGCTCAACGTGATCGATCCCCGCATCGGCGGCGTGATGATCATGGGTGACCGGGGCACCGGCAAGAGCACCACGATCCGCGCCCTGGCCGATCTGCTGCCCGAGATCGACGTGGTGGCGGGCGACCCGTACAACAGCTCCCCCAGCGACCCCGACCTGCAGAGCGCCGAGGTGCGTCTGCGGGCCGAACACGGCGAGAGCCTGGCCACCGAGAAGCGCCAGGTGCCGATGGTGGATCTGCCCCTCGGAGCCACCGAAGATCGCCTCTGCGGCACGATCGACATCGAGAAGGCCCTGAGCGAGGGCGTGCGGGCCTTCGAGCCCGGCCTGCTGGCCAAGGCCAACCGCGGCCTGCTCTACGTGGACGAGGTGAACCTGCTGGACGACCACCTGGTGGACGTGCTGCTGGATTCGGCCGCTTCAGGCTGGAACACCGTGGAGCGTGAAGGTGTGAGCGTGCGCCACCCGGCCCGCTTCGTGCTGATCGGCTCCGGCAACCCGGAGGAAGGTGAGCTGCGGCCGCAGCTGCTGGATCGCTTCGGCATGAGCGTGGAGGTGCGCACCGTGCGCGACCCCGAGCTGCGGGTGCAGGTGGTGGATCAGCGCACCGCGTTCGACAACGACCCGGACGGTTTCAACAACGGCGTGCAGACCACCCAGGACGCCCTGCAGGCGCGGGTGGTGGAGGCCCAGAACCGGCTGCCGCAGGTGCAGATCGACGACGACCTGCGCATTCGCATCAGCGCCATCTGCGGTGAGCTGGATGTGGACGGCCTGCGCGGCGACATCGTCACCAACCGGGCAGCCCGCGCCCTGGCGGCGTTCGAGGGCCGCACCGAGGTCACCGAAGACGACGTGGCCCGCGTGGCCGCCTGCTGCCTGCGCCACCGCCTGCGCAAGGACCCGCTTGAGCAGATCGACTCCGGCGATCGGGTGGTGAAGGTGTTCTGCAAGGTGTTCGAACGCCCCGAGAGCGCCGACCGCGGCGCCTTCGAACTGGCCCTGGCGGCCTGATGCAACGCCGGGGGCCCGGATGAGAATCCTCGGCATCGACCCCGGGCTGGCGCGCGTCGGCTACGGGGTGATCGAGGTGGAGGCGCGACCGGGTGGCGCCCAGAGACTGCTCGACTGCGGCATCATCCGCACCGACCCAGGCCGCAGCGAAGGGGAGCGGATGGTGGAGATCGCCCGCGACCTGCGCCAGCTGATCCGCATCTGGCGTCCGCAGCTGGCGGCGGTGGAGAAGTTCTTTTTCTACCGCTCAAGTACCACGATCGCGGTCGTCCAGGCCCGAGGCGTGCTGATGATGACCCTGGCCCGCTTTCGGATCCCGGTGGTGGAATACCCGCCGATGCAGATCAAGCTGGCCCTGGCGGGCCATGGCCACGCCGATAAGGAAGCGGTGCTGGAGGCGGTGATGCGGGAACTCGACCTGGAGCACCCCCCACGACCGGACGATGCCGCCGACGCCCTGGCCGTGGCCCTGACCGGCTGGTTTCAGCGCTGATGGAGCCCACCGGCAAACCGACGCTGCGCCAGCACTTCCGCCAGCTGCGCCGGCATTCGCTCAGCAGCAGCCAGCCGTTGCTGGCGACAACGGCCCTGGGTGTTCTGCCGGGCCTGCTGCAGGGGGAACAACGGCTGGGGCTCTACTGGCCCATCGGTGCTGAGCCGGATCTGCGCGATCTGGCGGCGGTGGCCGCCTGCGCCCTGCCGGCGGTGATGGACGGCCGACTGCTCTACAGGCCCTGGCAACCGGGGGAGGTGCTGCTCCCGGATCAGTGCGGCATCCCCGCCCCCACCGGCAACGGCGCCCTGATCCCCAGGGATCTCGGACTGCTGCTGGCACCCGCCCTGGCCTTCGACCGCAGCGGCATCCGCCTCGGCT
The DNA here is from genome assembly GCA_009926195.1 of Synechococcaceae bacterium WB4_1_0192. Classification (GTDB taxonomy): domain Bacteria; phylum Cyanobacteriota; class Cyanobacteriia; order PCC-6307; family Cyanobiaceae; genus Vulcanococcus. The sequence goes on from RFPK01000242.1 coordinate 2,448, forward strand.
ACGGCGGTGGCTGGTTCGACCGTCTGCGCAGCGATCCGGGCTGGCGTGCGGTGCCAGCCCTGGCGGTGCTGCCGAGAGCCTGCCTGCTGGAGCAGCTACCGGCCGAGCCCTGGGACGTGCCCTTTGATGGCTGGATCGATGAGACAGGTGTGCATTGGTTGCAGCGTGTGTAAGGGGGTGGGCCGGCTGTCGCGCTGCCGGTCTCCCTTTGGCAGGATCGGTGGGACTGAAAAGCCGGCATTCGTGGACCTTCAGGCCAACGACGCATTCCTGTCCGCCACCGCTGCCGCCGCGCAGTCCCATGGCGAGGGCGGGCGGCGCGGGCCCAGCATCCGTCTCAGCCGCGGCACCGCAGCCGAACAGATCCTGGCCTCCGAACTCAAAGGCCGGCAGCAGAGCAGCGACGCCCTCTCGATGATGGTGAGCTCGATGGTGCACATGGTGCAGGCCGGCAAGACCACCGCCGCCTCCAGCCGCTGGTCCGCCTGATCACCCTGACTTTGCAACCAACCATGGGCCACCGCTCCAACGCTGCATTGCTCGGCCTCGCCGCCCTGCTGCTCAGCCCGGGACTGGCACGGGCCCATGGCATTGAGACCAGCCTGACCCGTCAGGACCAGCTCAGCAGCACGCTGCTGCTGCAGAGTCACTTCTCCAGCGGCCAACCCACCACCGATGCCTTGGTGCGCCTGATCCCGCCCAGCGGCCAGCCGCTGGTGCTGGGCCGCACCAACAACCTGGGGCAACTGAGCTTCGCGCTGCCGTCCCAGGCCAACGGCGACTGGGAGCTGCAGGTGGATGGCGGCCCTGGCCACCGTGACTACCTGGACATGCCAGTGCGGGCGGGACAGGC
>RFPK01000243.1 GCA_009926195.1 Synechococcaceae bacterium WB4_1_0192
CGCCTGCCCGGTGCCACCCGAGCAGCGGCCGCTCGAGCTCTACCGGGAGCTTCAGGCCTCCTGGTTCTTCGCCTGGCCCCACGGCAGCGATTCCGGCCTGGCGGTACCGCTCGGCCGCAGCTGGCTGATCGCGATGCCCCTCACCCTGCTGGTGGCCACCGGCAGCGTGCCCCTGCGCCACGACCCCCTACGGCTGGCGATCGCCGGTGGGGTGGCCGCACTGCTGGTTCCCCTGCTGCTGCTGGTGCGCCAGTGGCTGGGCTGGAGCACGCTCAACCGACGCCTGATCGCCACGGCGGTGGACTACGAGGAATCCGGCTGGTACGACGGCCAGGTGTGGGAGAAACCCGTGAGCTGGCGGGAGCAGGACCTGCTGGTGTCACGCCATGAGGTGCGGCCGGTGCTGCAGCGGCTGCAGCGCGCCTTCGCCGTGATCGCCGCACTGCTGCTTGTGGGCGCCGGGCTCTGTCAGGCTCTCTGAGCGACCGGTCGCCGACTGCACCCCGAGGCGCCCCCTGAGACGATCACTCCGCGATGAGCTACTCCAGCAGCTTCGCCCCCACCGGCCGGACCGGCACACCGCCCCTGGAGGTGCACCTCAACCGCGGCGGCATCAGTGAATCGCGCCATCGCGTCCATGCCGTGGTCTGCGATCAGCGCGGCCGCGTGCTGATGCGCGCCGGTGACCCGCAGCAGCTCAGCTTCATCCGCTCTGCCCTCAAGCCCTTCCAGGCCCAGGTGTTCGTGAGCAGTGGCGCCGCCGATCACGGCCAGCACGACGACCGTGCCCTGGCGATCGCCTGCGCCTCCCACGCCGGTGAGGCGACCCAGGCCCGCGAGGCCTTCAAGATCCTCTGGAAGGCCGATCTCGAACCCAGCCAGCTGCAGTGCCCCACTCCGGCCGGCCGCCAGAGCCCCCTAGAGCACAACTGCTCCGGTAAGCACGCCGCCTTCCTCGCCACCTGCCGCCGCCTGCACTGGCCCCTGGAGAGCTACCTCCAGATCGACCACCCGCTGCAGCAGCAGGTGCTCAAGCGCGTCGGCGAGCTGCTGGGCATGCCCGGCGCCGAACTGGTGACCGCCCGCGACGACTGTGGAGCCCCCACCCTGCAGCTGCAGCTGGCCCAGATGGCCCTGCTGTTCGCCCACCTCGGCGCCGGTGAACAGCCGGAGCTCGAACGCCTGAGCCGGGCGATGCTCGCCCACCCTGAGCTGGTGGCCGGCGAAGGCCGCTTCGACACCGCCGTGATGCGCGGTGGCCATGGCCAGGTGCTCAGCAAGGGTGGTGCCGAGGGCATCCAGTGCCTCACCCGCGTCGGCGAGGGCCTGGGGCTGGCGATCAAGGTGGAGGACGGCTCCAGCCGCGCCAAGCACGCCGTGGCCCTGCATCTGATGCGCCAGCTGGAATGGCTGACACCGATGAGCCTTGAGGAGCTCAGCCAGCGCTTCCTTGAACCGTCCCCCGGCGTGAGGCTTGAGGTGAGCGGCGAGCTGCGCTTCGATAACGGCCGCTGATCGTCCGGCCTGCTGGGGCCTGCAACTGATCAGCCGGCTGCGTCCAGCTCGAACTGGGCCGCTGCAGCCAGGGTGGCCTCCACCGCCAGCAGCTGTTCGGCCATGTCCGGGCTGATCGTGAAGGTGTTCAGACCCTCGGCCGCCAGTCGGGCCAGATCCTCCCGTTGGCGCAGGCTGGCCACCAGCAGCCGCAGCGGTGAGCCCAGGCGATCGACGCAGCGCTGCATCCGGATCACCTCGGCGTGGCCGTCGCGGCCCCGGTCACAGATGCGCCCGAGGTAGGGAGCGACGTACTCCACCCCCAGGGCCGCCGCCAGCAACACCTGGGACGGCTCGTAGCAGGCGGTGAAGGTGACCGGCACCCCATCGGCGTGGAGGCTGCGGCCGGCCTCGATGCCTGGGGCCGTGAGCGGCAGCTTGATCCAGATGCGATCCGGTGCCAGATCCGCCAGGGCACGACCGCAGCTGAGCGGATCGCGGCCCCAGGCCTGCAGGTGCAACTCCTCGACCCCCAGGGCCAGGGCCTCCTGGGTGAGCGTGCGCAGGCTGGCCAGGTCACAGGCCACCCCAGCCCGCTTCAGCAGCGTGGGGTTCGTGGTGATGCCATGGAACAGCCCGGTGGGCAGCCAATGGCGCCAGGCGACCGGATCGGCGCTGTCGAGCAGCAGACGCAGGTGCATCGCTCAGGCTCCGACACGACGGCTGTGGCGCACGGAATCGCCGAGGGCAAGCAGCAGCATCACCACGCCGATCAGGCCGCTCACCCATTCGGGCACGTGCCAGCCCCAGCGGCCGATCAGAACGCCGGCCAGCATCAGCAGCCCGAGGGCGCCGATGGCGTAGTGGGCGCCGTGCTCCAGATAGATCAGCTGATCGAGGGCCTTCTCGCGGCTGATCATCACGGTCAGGGAACGGATGAACAGGGCCCCCAGCCCGAGGCCGGTCATGATCAGGCCCAGATCGCTGGTGATCGCGAAGGCACCGATCGTGCCGTCGAGGCTGAAGGAGGCATCCAGCGACCGGCGGCACTCAGACGGCGCTCGATCCGCTTGATCCAGTGCAGCGTCTTGGCTTCATCGAAGAAGTAGCGCAGGAACACCATCAGCAGGAACATGCCGCCGAAGGCCAGGATCCGCGGCTCCGCCAGGCTGAGCAGCTCGTGGTAGCGGACGTGATCGTGCAGGGCGGCATCCAGGGCCTCGCCGAGGCCGATGCGACCAGCCAGGCTCACCAGCAGCAGCGGTCCGAGGAAGCGCACCCCGAACACCGGGATCACCAGACCCCAGCTGAGGAAGAAGCGCTGCTGACCGGGGGTCATCGTTTCAAGCACGCGGGCGTTCACCACGGCGTTGTCGAACGACAGGCTGATCTCCAGCACCAGCAGCACCAGCGTGACCCAGGCCGCTTGCACCCCCTGCGGGCTGAAGCCGCCATGGCTGGCGAACACCGCCACCAGGCCGATCAGGCAGCAGATCAGGGGGAAGCGCACGTAGCGCAGATACCGGTGCATCGGGGCGAATCCGCTGCGGCCATCCTGCCTGCGTTGCCGTCTGGCGAACCCGTGCTGTAAGATTCTGAGGTCGCCGCGGGGTAGAGCAGTCTGGTAGCTCGTCGGGCTCATAACCCGAAGGTCGGTGGTTCAAATCCGCCCCCCGCCACCAACTTCCACAAGCCCCGGCCTTCTCTGAAGTGCCGGGGCTTTTTGCTGGTCGTTTCATCTGCCGGTCGCGCCACCCATCCGCCATGGATCTCGACTCTCACGCCTTCCCACCGGCCGCCACGCCG
>RFPK01000244.1 GCA_009926195.1 Synechococcaceae bacterium WB4_1_0192
CATGCGCGAGGTCGTGTTCCGGCTGGAAGCAGAGCGCCCCGGCCACCTGGAGGCCCGGGCCGAAACCCTGCCCATCCTCATCAGCGCGCCGACGCTGGAGGAGCTGCAGCACGAGGCACGCGAGGCCCTGATCGAGCATTTCGGCTCAGCGCATTGCACGGTTCGGGTGCGCGTGCGCCGCGGCCCCGGGGCTGCCGTGAGCGGCATCCGGTCCGGCGGGCGCCCGGCAGCCCTCTGCGGCTGAACCCTGCTCCACACTCTCGATCCCGCCCATTGGGGCTCTCAGGCCTGCCAGCCCTGCTGACGCCTCTCGGCCCAGAGCTTCAGGGCTTCCTCTCGGCTCAGCTCCCAGCGACGGCATCGCTGCTCGGCAGGCTGTGCCAACAGCAACGGGATGGACCGGTGGCAGCAGCTCACTGCTGGCAACCTCAAGCCACCGGCCCTTCGAGGACCATGGCCTCACCAGCACAGAGGCGGTGGAGGCCTTCAAGGCGGCCCATGGGGTGGCCACCACGCCCCAGATCTTCTCCGGCACCGAGCGCATCGGTGGCTACACCGATCTGGCGGCAAGGCTCGACGTGCGGCCGGAAACCGCAGACATCTCCTACACGCCGGTCGTGGTGGTGTTCGGTACCGCCAGTCTGATCACGGTCTCGCTGAACATCGGAATCAGCGGTTTCATGGGCCTCGGAATCTTGCTGCGGCCACAACCCACCAACCTGGCGGCGCTGGTCGGAGCGGTGGCCGTAGGGCTCGGAACGATGGGGATGGTGTCGGTGGGCAAGGCGGTGTTCATCGATCACCTCGCCCTCAACTGCGCCTGTGTGGGCGGCAACTCCAAAACACCCCTCGGCGTGTTGAGGTTCGCGGAAAACCTGATCATGGCTCTGATGGGAGTGGTGATGCTCCTCCGATAACCCAGCGGCCCCAGGGCTGCAATGGGCGCAGAGCCGCCCTGCCGTACCAGCCCGGCGACAACTGCGGTCGTGGAACGAAACAGTGAACCCGTATCCCTGGCCTAGGGCTGCTTCTGCACAGGCGAGCGGACTCTGCCGGATCGCAGCAACAGCGAGAGGCCAGAGATCACCAGAACCAGCGTCAGGATGCCGATCAATGGCGAGTAATAGGGCTGCAGATTGATCACCCCGAAGTTGCCGGTGTGCAGCCGCAGGAGCCAGGGGGCATCAATGTTGTAATAGAGAATCGTTCCATAGATGGCACCCGACAACGACGTGAGCGCCAGGGGTGCGGCGGCGATCGGCACCAGCAGACGATGCAATCGGCGGGAGCGGCGACCTGTCTTCATCACTGGGCCTTCTGCAGGGCGTCGTGGAGCGCCCGCTCATTGGCGCAGGGCATCCAGAGGCTGCCCATGGCAAACACGCCCTTGCACTTCAGCTCGGCAGCCCGTTTCTCCGCTTCTGCCTTGGTGGCAAACATGCCCCGCATGTGCGCCTTGGCGGGCACCGCAAGCCAGGATCCAGCGATCAACAAGCTGCTGAGCAAGATCGGAGGGACCGTAGCCGCTCGACTGTGCATAGAACAGCCATCCACTGCTGGTTTCAACATCAGCGTTCTCCCCGCGGCGTCTGGAACACCATCACGATTCCTTGCTGACCGCATTCTCATAGGTGGCAAAGTCCTTGCAGGGCATCCATTCCTTGCCCATCGCGAAAGCCCCGGCACACTTCAACCGTTTGGCGCGCTGCAGAGCGGTCTCTTTAGTGGGAAACATGTCATTCGCCTGGGCCCAAACTGCGACGATCGGAGCTGCCCCAATCAGCAAGGAGGCAGCCAGACAAACCCACAATACCGGAAAGAGATTCATGGTGAGATGACGATCGGTGATCAAGGACAAGTGCTCAGCTCAGGCTGGCGGATTGCTCCAGGGAGGAGCGCTTACTTCAAAGAGAACAGGCTGTCGTACTGGCGGTACTCCGGCTTGTTAAGGCCATCGTGCTGCAGCATCTTGCGCAGCTGGATGATCTCGCGTCGCTGGGCGACGATGATGTTTCTGGCCAGGCGCCGGATCGTTGGATTGCTGGATTTGTCCAGGGCATCGTGGGCCATGATCAGCGCACCGCCGTGGTGGTGCAACATCCCCTCCAGGAACCAGACGACGCGGTTCTCAGGCGTGGGCGTCGAGGCACTCATCTGCATGGCCTGGATCTGTGCGGTGCTCATGCGCACCAGATCGGCCATCGCATTCGGATCACCACCGGGCCTGAGGGCCACGGAGTACATGGGCGCCTGGGGATACCAGGCCTTGCGCCACTGCCCCATCGCCTTGATCTCCTGGGCCTGATCGCGCCAGATCTCCTTGCCCAGTGATCCCACCCCGGGCACACCGATGTCGAACACGAACTCGCTCATGCGCATGGCACCGGTGTGGTGCTGGACCATCCCGTCGATCCAGCGCAGCTCATAGGTGCTGCCGGCGGGGCCCACATCGTGGTTGTGGGCGCTGTGATCCAGGGGCGCTGGCGTGGCGGCCGGCACCTGCCCCGCGGCTGGGGCCGGCGTCATCATCCGATGGTGCTGATGCGGATCCATCTGGGCCCGGGCCGGGATCGCTGCCGCCAGAAGGCCTAGCAGCACCAGGGCGGCGGGAGAGGGGCGCATCGGGAACGCAGGCAACAGACCAGCCTTACGATCCACTCTCCCCTTAGTGGAGAGTCAAGTGGAGGCCTCCCCGCGCCTGCAGATCGGTGCTGTAGCCAGCCGTTCGGGCCTCACCGTCAAGACCATTCGCTTCTATTGCGATGAAGGATTGATCCAACCGATCAACCGCAGCGACGGCGGTTACCGCCTGTTCGATCAAGCGGTGTTCGCCGAGCTCACCCTGATTCGCACCCTCCGGGCGATGGAGATCCCCCTGCAGGACGTGCGTCAGATCCTGGAAGCGCGTCGCTCCGGCGTCTGCACCTGCAGCGCGTTGCAGGCGAGGATCCGCGTCAAGGCCGGCGAGATCGGCGAGAGGATTGTGGCGCTGCGGGGTCTGCAGGCCGAACTGGTCGCCATGCTCGACAGCTGGGAAGCCTGTGGGGGGCGGAGGGCGGGGCCTTCATCCAGGTAACCGGGCCTCCAGGCATGGGCGGAGAACGGATGGCCTGTGGGTGGCTACGGCGGGGGCATCACCTCCATGGTGTTGGGATTGGAATTGGGATTGGGATTGGGCGCTGTCTCGGGACCGATCAGATCAACGGCGATGCGCTCCACCACGAGGCGGTAGCGCCTCGGCGCCTGGTGGCGATTGATGAAGGCCTGAACATCGGCCACCTGAGAACG
>RFPK01000245.1 GCA_009926195.1 Synechococcaceae bacterium WB4_1_0192
CCGGAATCGTCGGCCTGCCCAACGTCGGCAAGTCGACCCTGTTCAACGCCCTCGTCGCCAACGCCCAGGCCGAGGCCGCCAATTACCCCTTCTGCACGATCGAGCCCAACTCCGGGGTGGTGGCCGTGCCAGACCCCCGTCTGGAGCAGCTCTCGGCTGTCAGCGGCAGCAAGGAGGTCATCCCCACCCGTGTCGAGTTCGTCGACATCGCCGGATTGGTGAAGGGCGCCAGTCAGGGTGAAGGGCTTGGCAACAAGTTTCTCGCCAACATCCGTGAGGTGGACGCGATCGTTCACGTGGTGCGCTGCTTCGAGAACGACGACGTGATCCACGTCAGCGGTTCGGTGGGGCCCGCCCGTGACGCCGAGGTGATCAATCTCGAGCTGGGTCTGGCCGACCTCTCCCAGGTGGAGAAGCGGCGCGAGCGCCTCAAGAAGCAGACCCGCACCAGCAAGGAGGCCCAGATCGAGGATGCGGCTCTTGAGCGCATCCAGGCCGTGCTTGAGCAGGGTGGCGCCGCCCGTAGCGTTGCGATCAGCGATGAGGAAGCGGCGATGATCAGGCCGCTGGGCTTGCTCACCGCCAAGCCGATCATCTACGCCACTAACGTCAGCGAGGACGACCTGGCCACCGGCAATGCCTACTGCGAGGAGGTGGCGGCACTGGCCGAGAAGGAGGGTGCCGGCACCGTGCGCATCTCGGCGCAGGTGGAAGCGGAGCTGATCGAATTGCCTGATGAGGACCGCGCTGAATTCCTGGCGGGTCTGGGCGTGGAGGAAGGGGGCCTGCAGAGCCTGATCCGCGCCACTTACACCCTGCTGGGGCTGCGCACCTACTTCACCACGGGCGAGAAGGAGACCCGCGCCTGGACGATCAAGGCCGGCATGACCGCGCCCCAGGCCGCCGGCGTGATCCACACCGACTTCGAGCGCGGTTTCATCCGCGCCCAGACGATCGGGTACAAGCAGCTCCTGGAGGCCGGTTCCCTGGCTGAAGCCCGCAACAGGGGCTGGCTGCGGGCCGAGGGCAAGGAGTACGTGGTGGACGAGGGTGACGTGATGGAGTTCCTGTTCAACGTCTGATCCCGGCCTGATCCCGGCCTGAGCCGGGCCTTGCCTCCAAGCGGATGCTGCTCTGCCCGGGTCTCCGTCCGGCCTGGCCAGCTCAGGTGCCGGTGTGCCCCGCAGGACCCATCAGAATGGGGCCAGAGATCGAACGTGTCGTTCATGACCGCCGAGCCATCCGCCACCCCCGCAGGCGATGCCCAGCACCCCCACGATTTCGAGGTGCAGAAACAGCTGCATCAGCAGATCCGCAACGATCCCGACTACGACGATTGGGAGTACGGCACCGAACCCCTGCCCCATGAGGCCTGGGTCGCCAAGGTCAGCCAAGCCCCTGCAGGCGATCGCGCCTCGGCCTGAGCTCCTGCCCTGAAGCCCGTGCGATTCAGGACGCTCGCCTGGCCTGGCGCCGGATCGGCGGTACCAGGGCCAGGCTGAGTGCACAGGTGATCGCCACCAGACTCCAGAGCACCACCCCATGCCGCTGCGCGTCGAGCAGGATCCCCGCCAGCAAGGGGGAGGCGAAGGCGCTGATGGCGAAGCATTGGGAGAACAGGGCCATGGCCAGACCGCCGTGCTGCGCCGGGCTCAGCTCGACCACGGCCTCAGTGGCGATCGGTAGAAATGCCGCCTCCCCCAGGGAGAGAGGAACCAGCGACAGCAGCACCACCAACAAGCCGCGATCGCTCAGCGCCGAGAGGGCCAGCAGCCCCGTCCCCAGCGTGAAGCACACCAGACTCAGTCCCAGACCCACAGACACCGGTCGCCGAGCCAGGGCCTGCCCAACTGGCCACTGAATCAGTAGCAGAAGACCCAGCTGGATGCCGATCAACAGGGCGCTGAGGCCGTCGGGCTGGGGGCCGCGCTCCAATCCGCCCCGGACCAGGTCGAGGGGGAGGGCGCTCTGCAGCAGCGCCGGAATCGCGGTGGCCACCAGTGAGAGGGCCAGCAGCGGTAGCAGCGGCGGCAACCACTGGCGCAGGGGGATGGCTGTCTCACCGTTGCCGCTGCTGCTGGGTGCCGCCGGCAGGGGATGGCGCAGCAGCAGGACGATCAGGACGCTGACCGCCGTCACATCGACCAGATAGATGGCGCGCAGCAGCCCCAGGGTCGCCAGGAGAGCACCGGCCAGGGTTCCGCCGGCAATGCCGGCCGCATCGGCACTGCGTACCAGGGCATAGCCGCGGGCCGAGGGCAGGGGTCTGGCGCACAGGGGCACGGCCAGCTCCACCGCTGGCCAGTAGAGCCCGCCGGCCAGGCCGATCAGCAGCTGGCCGGCGATGTAGGCCGGCAGCTGCTCGGCTCCCATCAGCAGCATGTCGCCACAGGCACCGCTGAGTCCGGCCAGGATCACCGGCAGGCCGCAGCTGGCCCCCCGATCGAGCAGGGCCCCGCTGGCAAATCGGGCCAATGTGCCGATCAGCGCCGCCAGGGCCAGGCCGATGCCCACGGCGCTGGCGCTGAAGTTGGCCCGATGAAACACCATCGGCGTGAGGTAGAGGATCCCGCCGGCTCCGAGGCTCGCCACCAGGCGGACCACTGCCAATTGGCGCAGCGTCGGGGGAAACTGGTCCCACCAGAGTCGGCCCTTGGCCTGCGCCTGTCGGATCCATGTCTGTGGTGCTGACAATCCTTGCCCGTCGGCGCCGAGGCTCACGCGGCGACCTGCTCGGCAGTCTGCTGGGCGGCCTGCTCGCCGGCCTCTTGATCAGCGTGCAAGGGCCGTTGCCATTGCGGGCTGCGGAACGGCTGGAGATCCGGCTGGATGGTCTGCTGCTTCCCCTGGATCTGCGCGAGCTTGAGGCCTGGAGCCGGGATCCCCAGCACCCTCACGGTGATCTCGGAGCCTGGCTCGATCTGCTCGAACCAGGGCGCCGCCAGGCGTTGCTGCGGTTGCTGCGCGCGCCGCTGCTGCGGGATCGCTCCATGGCCAGGCAGTTGCTCGAGAGCTGGGCTGGGCAGCGGTTGCTCGCGTCCCTTGGTGGCGTGCTCAGCACCGAGCAGGGCAATGCCGGGCCGGTGCTCTACCGCGCCATCGGCCGGCTGTTGCAGGAGCAGGAGCAGATCACGGCCCTCGAGCTGATGCGGGCCCTGCCCAGCGAGCGGCTGACGCTCCATCTCGATGGCCTGTTGCAGCTGGCCTCCGGTTGGCAGCGCCAGCTGCAGGAGCAGCGCCT
>RFPK01000246.1 GCA_009926195.1 Synechococcaceae bacterium WB4_1_0192
ACGACCTAACCTGACCACCAGCCGGGTCGGCTCCACCCGTAAGGGCGAGCGCCGCCGCAGTCGAGCCTGGGGTCTCGGCTGCCGCAGTGTGCGGTATCGGAGGCCCGGCACCTCTTCCTTCATCCCGATGGATTGCCCCAAATGCAACGCGCCCAACAGCCTGCGCGTGATCAACACGGAGCACCGCGACGACGGCACACATCGCTGGAAGCGGTGTCAGTGCGGGTTTGTCCAGCGGACCCTTGAGCGGCCGTATTCGCCAAAGCCCGGGCCGATACCTGGCACCACCCTGGGCTGCACCAAAGCGCCAGGCAGCCGCAACGGCAACGCGGTGCTGACTGAAGACAACGTGCGCCGCCTGCGTGAGCTGGCCGCCAGCGGGGTGCCCAACGTGGAGCTGGCGCAGATCTACGGCATTGCCCCAGCCACGGTGAGCCGGATCATCAACCGCAAGGCCTGGGCTCACGTTCCGTGAGCCAGTCGATCAGCCGCTCCTGACGCTGCTCTGACCAGTGCGGCTGCTCACGCCACCAGCTGAACACCTCGCGGTGCCCCTTCTGCCTGTTACAAACAAGGCACGCAGGCGCCAGATTGGAGCGCACCGTGAGGCCGCCTTTGCACTTCGGCCAGATGTGATCGAGAGATTGCGCCGGCGCGCCGCAGTAGGCGCACCGGTGATCCCAGGCCTCGAAGATGCGTTGCCTCCAGCTGCGGCGGGTGACGAGCTCTGCGCCCTCGATCCGCGCCTGCATGGGCCTCATGCGCGGCGGCCGCTGGATCACAGCGCCTCAGGGCGATGGCGATCCGATCCCGCCGGTGCTCGCCATCGACAACGATCAGGCCCAGGCTTGGCGCGCGCCGAACATCGACGTCGCCATCGAGCGCCAGCAGCTGCTTCGGCTGTGCTGGGGCTGGGCCACTGAAATCCGCGTCATCCGACCATGAGCCGCGTCTACCTGCTCAACCATCAGCCCTGGCGCTTCGAGCCAGGTGATCACGTCTACGTCCGCAGCTGGCCCCAGGATGAGCGCGCCGTCGTGCTCTGTCAGCTCGCTGCTCACAGCTGGCCTCACTACCTGGTGATGGACAGCGTGGGCATCGAGTGGCGAGTGAGCCAGCTGGAGCTCTCAAGCCGGCCGATCGTCACGCTGTCGACATGAAGCGCGAGCGCCTTCATGCCCGTGGCCTCTGCATCGAGACCGGGCGCGACTGGAACGGCCGCTGGTTTATCGCCTGGAAGCCGGACGTGAGCCAGCTGTTCCGCGACACCAGGGCCATGCTGCGCTGGCTGGCGTGGCCGGTGAAGACGCCAACCGGCGACAGCATCCGATCCTGGATCGCCAGCCTGGAGGCGGCCGACGCCGAACACGCGGCCGGCTCTGCAGGGCCAGCAAGAGAGGAGGTGCTCGCCACCGGCTTCGGGCCCGAGTGCCACCTCGACGAGACCGACCCGAACCACAACACCCGCACGATCATCTGATGAACCCCGACTGCAATCCCATCGAGCAGCAGGCCCGGCAGGACCGGCTCGATGCGCTCTACGAAGCAAATGGCCGGCACGATCCGGCTCATCCCGCGCACGCCACCTACACCGGCCTGATGGTTGCCTATGCCGCGAGCCGCGACATCACCAGCCCTGACGAGATCGAGGAGGCGCTGTGATCCTCGCCGACTGGGAGATCGTCGCCCTTTGCGAAGGCGGCATGGTGACGCCGTTCGAGCGCGAGCTCGTGAACCCGGCCAGCCTCGACGTACGTCTTGGCGGCGCCCTGCTGATCGAGAGCGCCGAGTCGGAGGCCCTGGTGCCCTATCCGCTCGATCGCCACAGCGAGGCCAACCCGTACGTGCTGACGCTGGAGCTGCACAACAGCCGCCAGCTGCACGCCGTCGGCCTCTGGCCCGGCATGAAGATCGGCCAGATGGTGTTCCACCGGATGAGCGCCACGCCGCTGCGCGACTACCTCGTCACCGGCCGCTACAACGGGGATCAGCAGGTTACCGCCAGCAAGGGGTGAGATCGTGTCACGGCGCGAGTGGAACACACCGACCCGCGAACCGTGGAACAAGCTCATCCACGAGATGCTCCAGGCGGTCGATCGCCACAACCGTCAGCTGTTCATCACAGGTGATCCGTGGCACGCGGACAAGGCGGAGCAGCTGCGTCAGTATGTGCGCGATCTCAAGAGCTGGATCCACCAGCAGGAGGGACGCGAGTGAGCCTGCATCAGTTCGTGCTCCTGGCGCTCAGCTACTCGATGATGTGCGCCATCATTCTGTGGATGGCGTCGCGTGTGCTGCCATGACTGACGACCCGAAGGTGATCGGCCGCTGGGAGATCAACGGCGGCGCGATCGAGCAGCTGGAGAACGCAGAGGGCCAGCTCTACTACCGCGCCTGCGCGCATGGCTACTGCCGCTATGCGGAGGATCTGTGGTGCGCCGAGCTCTACCTGTCGCAGCTGCTGGCGCGCTGAGCGATCAGCTCGGCGGCCCAAGCTTCGTGCTCAGCGGTGACGGGGCAGCCTGCAGCGCACTCGGCCTCGGCCACCTGGGCGACGAGCTGGTGGGAGACGTGGGCCTGCATCGACGAGAAGCGCAGCAACTCGGTGGCGATGTGGCGCAGTTCGTTCAGGTCGGTCGAGGACTGGATGTAGCGCACCTGCCGCTCGACCTCGAACTCATCAGCGAGGGAGAGGTTGAAGTCCAGCCAAAACATGGGCGGACGTGCGAGGGATCCAGCAAGCGTAGGTCGGCTGTAGATTGATGCCGCAGCAACGGTCACCCGTGCGGCGATGACGGAGTCCAGAGCCCCGGTTGTGACATCCCGGGGCTTTTTGCTGCGCTGTGGGAACCGTGTGGGAACGACGCTGCTGCGGTAGCCTGCCCCTGGAATGTTCAAGCCCGCCAAGTCCTTGACCTGGCGGGCTTTTCCTTGGATGCGGGGGCAGGATTTGAACCTGCGACCTTCAGGTTATGAGCCTTGGGTTTCGCTATCCTCGGGCATCCCGGCGCCTCCCGATCCCTTGGTTTTCCTGGCGGTGGCCTCCCGGCGCTTCCCGTGGTATCCCTCCCCATCCGTGGGAATTGTGGGAACGGTGTGGGAATGAAGCTGACCAAGACGCTCGTTGAAGGCGCCGCGCCGCGCGCCAGCCGCTACCGGCTCAACGACAGCCTGGTGCCCGGGCTCTGCCTGCTGGTGCTTCCCTCGGGGGCCCGCACCTACTACCTGCGGCACCGCGT
>RFPK01000247.1 GCA_009926195.1 Synechococcaceae bacterium WB4_1_0192
GCGTTGGTGTTGAGCTGCGCTTGTGTTGCCTTTGCTCGATGCTGAGATGGAGCCGCATTGCTCTGGGCTGACGCACAGGTCAATGCGGCTCTCGGGTTGATCAGTCCTGAATCGTCACCTTGTTGATGCGGCTGCCGTTCTTCAGCGCGAGCACCACAGCCATGTCGCCGGTGTGACCGAAGACCGTGTGCTGACCATCGAGGTGGGGCTGGGCCTCATGGCAGATGTAGAACTGCGAGCCACCGGTGTTGCGACCGGCGTGGGCCATGGCCAGGGTGCCGGCCTGGTGCTTCTGGCTGTTGATCTCACAGTCGATCTTGTAGCCGGGGCCGCCGGTGCCGGCCATGCCCCGCGCGCCCTCACGGCTGTTGGGGCAACCGCCCTGGGCCATGAAGCCGGGGATGACGCGGTGGAAGGCCAGGCCGTCGTAGAAGCCCTCCCTGGCCAGCTTCACGAAGTTGGCCACGGTGTTGGGGGCGTCGGCATCGAACAACTCCAGTTCGATCGTGCCGGCGTCGGTGTCCATCACGGCTTTGGTCACAGCGCTGGAAGGCAAGGGTTCAGACCTGGCCAGTATGCGCTCTCCGGTAGAAGGGGTGGAGCAGCAGTGAAGTGATGGCCGCCAGCGGCATGGTGAACCTGACGGGAGCCCGCCTGGGCGTGCTCGGGGGCAGTGGCCTCTACGCCATGGAGGGTCTGGAGGATGTCCAGGAGATCCGGGTCGACACCCCCTTCGGCGCACCTTCCGACAGCCTGCGCCTGGGGCGTCTCGGCGGTATGGAAGTGGTGTTCCTGGCCCGCCACGGACGCCACCACAGCTTTCTGCCCACCGAGGTGCCCTACCGCGCCAACATCTGGGCGATGCGCTCCCTGGGAGTCCGCTGGATCCTCTCGCCCTCGGCGGTGGGCTCGCTTCAGGAGGCGGTACGCCCGCTGGACATGGTGGTACCGGATCAGTTCATCGACCGCACGCACCAACGGGCGCTGAGCTTCTTCGGTGAAGGCGCCGTGGCACACGTGGCACTGGCGGATCCCTTCTGCCCCGGCCTGAGCCGCCTGCTGGCGGATGTGGCCGACAGTCTGATGCCCGAGGGACGCACGCTGCACCGCGGCGGCACCTACCTCTGCATGGAGGGTCCGGCCTTCTCCACCCGGGCGGAATCCAACCTCTACCGCAGCTGGGGTTGCACGGTGATCGGCATGACGAACCACACCGAGGCGCGCCTGGCCCGGGAGGCCGAGATCGCCTACGCCACCCTGGCGATGGCCACCGATTACGACTGCTGGTACGCCGACCACGAGAGCGTCACGGTCGAGATGGTGATCGGCAACCTGCGCGCCAACGCAGCACTCGCCACCCAGATCGTGCGCACCACGGCTGAACGCATCGCCGCCCTGCGCCCCAGCAGCGTCGCCCACACCGCCCTGCGCGATGCCCTGATGACGCCGAAGGACCAGGTGCCTGCTGCCACCCGGCAGAAGCTGGATCTGTTCACCAGCCCCTACTGGGGCCCATTCCAGGGCTGAGGGCTGCGGCCGATCAGCCCGCCAGCGCCGCCCGCAGTTGGTTGCCGCACAGGGCCAGCCGGCTGCGGGCCTGCTCGAGGTCGCAGCCGCGGGCGTGCATCAACAGCGCCAGCTTGACGGAGCCGCCGCTGCGCTCCAGCAGGGCACGACCCTGGCTGCGCCCGATACCGCCCAGATCCTCAAGGATGCGCAGGGCCCGGTCCTCGAGCTTGCTGTTGGTGACGGCCACATCGACCATGCGGTTGCCGTGCACCTTGCCCAGGCGCACCATCACGCCGGTGCTGAGGATGTTGAGGGCCATTTTGGTGGCGGTGCCGGCCTTGAGGCGTGTCGAACCGGCCAGGAGCTCAGGGCCGGTCAACAGGCGGATGTCGATGTCGCAGGCGATCGGCACCTGATCAGCCGGCACGCAGGCGATGGCGATCGTCAGGGCACCAAGGGTGCGGGCATGAGCCAGGCCCCCGTGCACATAGGGGGTGGTGCCACCGGCGGCGATCCCGACCAGGGCGTCACCAGGTCTGAAGCCGCGCTGTTCAAGGTCCTGGCGGCCAGCGTCGTGCAGATCCTCCAGACCTTCGGAGCTGCGGAGCAACGCGGGCGCACCTCCGGCCAGAACACCCTGCACCAGCTGCGGGTCGCTGCAGAAGGTGGGCGGACACTCCGCTGCATCCAGCACCCCCAGGCGCCCCGACGTACCAGCCCCCAGGTAGAAGAGGCGGCCACCCTGGCCCAGGCGATCAGCGATGGCGTCAACGGCGGCGGCCAGGGCGGGGGCAGCCGCGGCAACGGCCTGCTGAGGACGCAGGTCCTCCTCACAGAACAGCTGCACCAGGGCCGCTGTGCTGAGTTGATCGAGGACGCTGCTGCGAGGATTGGCCTGCTCGGTGAGCAGATGGCCGCGGTTCAGCTCGGCGGAGAGATCACTCACAGCAGGCCCTCAAGGCGGCGGCGGAAGGCCTCCAGCTCGGCATTACCACTGCTGATCGGTTCCGGGGTGTCACCGCCCTCGCCGGTCGCCCCATCGGGCTGCTCGCGCCACCCGGAAACGTCCATGTTGTTCTCGGGCGGGGCGATCAGCAGGCGCTCCTCAGCGGTCTGGGGGAGAAAGCCAGCCGGCACGAACCGGGCCTCATAGCCGGCATTGGCGCAGAACTCCTCCATCTCACGCCGCTCGATCGCCTCGACGCTGGGCATCGGGAAATCCTGAGCCTCCAGCAGACCGGCATACCGCTCGGCATCATCGCGGTCCTCGAACAGCAGCACCACCGTGGAGCCCTGAAGCTCAAGGGAGTGAATGCCCTCGTTCTCGCTCCCCGCATCGAAGAGCAGCACGTGCACCGCCATGGTCTGAGGCTTGGTCCGGCCTCAGTGTCTCACTGATCACCGATCACCGGCTCAGGCAGCGCCGGCGTCGATCTCAGCGGCCAGCTGCTGCAGGCGGCCGTAGAGGGCTTCCTCGGCCTCCGTGAGGGCCTGGGGGACCACCAGGCGGATCTCCACCAGCTGATCACCCCTCACACCGCCGCGCTCGAGGCCCCGGCCGCGTAGCCGCAGCAGCCGACCGCTGGAGGAGCCGGGAGGCACACGCAGATGGACCGGACCCTCCAGGGTCGGCACCGCCACCGTGCAGCCGAGGGCACCATCAGCCGGCGCGATGTCCAGCTGGTAGAGCACG
>RFPK01000248.1 GCA_009926195.1 Synechococcaceae bacterium WB4_1_0192
GCAGCAGAACCCGATCGGCTGCAGCTCTTCTCGATCGCCCGGATCCCCCAACAACTGGCCCGCCTGGTTCGTGGCCTGTGGCAACCCGACACGGTGCTCTGGCTGCTCTTGGCAAGCCTGCTGGCCCTGCCGCTGGTGATGGTGTCGGCCATGTCGCGGGCAACGGTGGCCCAGATGCAGCTGCAGGCCGACGAGATCTCCACCCTGGCCTCCGGCATCCGCTCCTATTACGCCGACAACGTGATCGCTCGCCTGCAGGCCGCCGATGGCCAGGCGGTTTACAGCGAAAACTACCGTGATGTGCACGGCGACATTCCCATCCCGGCCACCCTCTCCATCGAGCTGGGTGCCCTGTTCGATAATGCCCATAGTGATGGTCGGATCTCGTATGAGTTCCTCTCCGATTATCCCTTCGCCAAGCGGGTAAGCCATCCGCTGGACAGCTTTGAACGCGAAGCGCTTGAGGCCTTCCGCGCCAACCCACAACGGCCGAATTTCACCCAGCTCAAAGGCAATGGACTGGGCCGCTCCAGCTACCGACTGGCCACACCGGTACTAATGCGCGCTGCCTGTGTGCGCTGCCACAACGCACACCCCGACTCACCCAAACGCGATTGGAAAGTGGGCGATGTGCGCGGCATCCAGGAGGTCACCGTACGGGGCATTCAGGCCGAGGGATTCGGCAATGTGTCGCTGGTGTTTGGCTATGTGGGCGTGGTGGGCCTCACCTCGGTGGCGGCGGCGAACACCTTCCGTCGTCAGAGCCGCACGCTCACCAGCATGAACCGCGAGCTGGCGGAATCGAGCCAGCGGGAATCAGGCCTCTCGGCCCGTCTGGCAGACCAACTGCAGGAGCTCTCGATCTTTGGCTCCGTGGTGGACGACGCGATCATGGGCATCACGATCGCGGACATGCGAAAGACGGATGCACCGCTGATCTACGTGAACAACGCCTTCACCAGCATCACCGGCTACCCCCGCGACCTGGCCATCGGCTACAACTGCCGTTTCCTGCAGGGGCCTGATACCGATCCGGTCGAACTAGAACGCCTGCGGGACGCCATCCGCAACGGCAACGCCTACAGCGGCGACATTCTCAATTACCGCATGGATGGCACCCGGTTCTGGAATCGCCTCACCCTCTATCCCATTCGCATCGGCGATAGCGAAACACCCGACTATTACGTGGCCAATCAGGTGGACATCACCGCGATTCAGCAACAGCCGCAGGCCGATCAAGCCGCTCTCGACACTTTGGCCGTGCCCCTGCAAACGGCCCGCACCGCCCTGCTGGATGCGGAACGCTTCGCCACAGCCCTGCGCGCCTACTACTCCCAGAGCGTGCCCCCCTCCACCGAGGTGGAGGCCTTCCTGCGGGCCGATCAACAGGCCCATGGCGACCTCAACGCGCTGATCCAGCAGCTCGATGTGTTGCTGGCGCGCCACCAGCGGAGCTGATCGGGGTGGATCTGCAAACCTCCCTGAGCCCTGACACCCGTTTTCTCAAGGGTCTGCTGATCGCCTACTGGCTGGGTTCGGCCACCCTGCTGGCCCTGCTGTTCGCGGCGGTGGATCTGGTGGAGCGACACCGGGAAGTGCTGTACGACGCCGAACATGCGCGCGACACCGTGGCTGCCACGTTTGCAGCCCCGATCAGTGCTGATGCGCGCCAGGGCTTGATTCAGAGCTACAGCGGTGCCTTCCGGGAAGATGAGCTTGACGGGCTCAATGTGCTGCTTGTGATCAATCAACAAGGGCGCATCCTCTACAGCTCACGGCCCAATTGGCGCGGCCTGCTGGTGACCGACCAGCAGGTGAACCGCTCTGAAACCGACGACCCGGACTTCCGGGCCATGGTGGCCTGCTTCCGCAACGGCAAGGACAGCTGCACCGAGCTGCGCTCGATGGATGTGCGCCTGCGGCCCAGCAGTTTCACGGTGCTGCGCTCGATTGAGCTGCCCCAGCGGGATATCGGCATCAAGCATCAGCATGTGTTGGTGGCGATGAATTACGACCCCGGTGTGGTGTTCACCGATTACAGCCAGGGCCTGCTCTATAGCTTCCTGTTCAGCCTGGCCCTCTCCGGGGTGCTCACCCTGCTGCTGTGGCCGGTACTCACCGCCCGCTTGCTGCCGGAGTTGGTGGAGGCCTCGCAAACCGATGGCCTCACCGATTTGAGCAACCGCTCCCTGTTCATGGAGCAGGCCAAATTGCTGCTGGCGGAGGCGGAGGAGGAGGGCACTGATTTTGTGTTCGCGATTCTGGATATCGATCACTTCAAACGCATCAACGACAGCCATGGCCACGTGTGCGGCGACAAGGCCCTCAGCCACGTGGCCAGGATCATCAGCACCGTGACCCGCGCCGATGATCTGGTCTGCCGCTTCGGCGGCGAAGAATTCGCCCTGCTGCTGCATGGGTCACGGGAGGATGCTGGCCGCCAACTGGATCGGCTGCGGCTTCAGCTGGAGATGACCCGGCTGAACCATGCCGGCAATCAGATCAAGGTGCAGGCCAGCATCGGCGCAGCCTGCAGCAACGCCTGCGGCTACAACATCGACTTCCTCTACAACACAGCAGACAAGGCCCTCTACCAAGCCAAACAGGCTGGCCGCAACCGGCTGGAGTGGAGCGATGGCCGCATGCTGAGCAGACTGGCCCGATGAGCACAACGCCGCACTGCGATCCGCTCGCCGATGAACCCGGCCGCCTGGAGGAGCTGCAGAGCTTTGCAGTGCTCGATACGCCCGCCGATCCCAGCCTGGACGACATCAGCGAGCTGGCCAGGCGGGTGGCCGGCACCGAGACGGCGATCATCAGCCTGGTGGACCAGGACCGGCAGTGGTTCAAGAGCTGCGTGGGTGAAGCGCTGGGAGCGGAGCAGACGCCGCGATCGGTGTCGTTCTGCAGCCACACCATCCTGCAGCGCGATCCTCTGATCCTTCCCGATGCCCTAGCCGACGAGCGTTTCGCCCGCAACCCGCTGGTGAACGGGGGGCCCCGGATCCGCTTCTATGCCGGCTTCCCGCTGATCAGCACCAAGGGCTATGCCGTGGGCAGCCTCTGCGTGATCAGTCGCCAGCCCCACCACCTCAACCCCGATCAGATCGACAGCCTGCGGCGCCTCGCGCATCTCACCGTGCTGCACCTCAGCCATCTACGCGAGGTGGCGCGGCTCCA
>RFPK01000249.1 GCA_009926195.1 Synechococcaceae bacterium WB4_1_0192
CGGACAGCTGAGCTGCGGCGCCATGAGGTCGGACGAGACGACCTGATGGCAGTCTGAGCAGAGGCAAGGGAACTCGCAGGCGTGCATGAACGTCTCCAGGCCAGCGCCGACACAGGCAGAGCCGTGGTAGCCGCAGGAGCAGGACGCATCAACAAAGGAACCCATCGTGATCAGGTCGAGGAGTACTGAAGATGTAAGGCTCAGGCCGCCTGCTCGCCCTGGTAGCGGTGCATCACGCTCCAGGCCCCCATGGCGGCGTCGTGATAGGCGTGATCGCGGATCGAACTCTTGAAGTTGGAGTAGGCGAGGGCCTCCACCTGCTGCTGCAGAACGGCGGCAACTTCCGTACGCGGCAGCCAGGCACGGAAGCGATAATCGGCATCAACGGTGGTGGCGACTTCCGCATCGGCAAACACTCGCTCGATGTCGCCCTCGCGACGAGCGCGCACCAGCAGGCGCGGGCCATGGGGGTCGTGCTTGTCGGCCACGACCGAGAGAAAGGCATCGTTGAGGAAGATCCACATGGCAGGGCTCCGGCAATCGCTGACGAGATGAAGTGTCTCCCGAATCGGCGGCAGCAGAATCCTTCCTCGTGCGAACGACCAACCGCGCCTGCTCAGCGCTGTTCCTGCTCCCACGGATAATCAGCCAGCACCCGCTGCAGAGACCCCAGCCCGGCCAGCCCCTGCGGCAACGGCAGTCGCACGCTGGCCGGGGTCGGTCGCCGCAGGGCTGTATCGATCGCCTCCGCCAGCATCTGGAGGGAGCGCTGGGAGCGCCCGAACAGGATGAACCGCTGCAGCTCGGGCACGTGGCGAAAGGCGGCGCGATAGCCCTCCAGCAGGTCGGGGATGTGCAGCAGGGGATCGATGCCCTGGTCGCCGCTGCCCAGCAGCGAGCTGGCGACGGTCGCCGTGGGGATCTGCCGCATCGGCAGCAGGGCCAGCAAGGAGAACAACCGATTGAACGGCGGCCAGGGCAGCAGGTCATCGCCCTGCCAGTCCACGGTTCCCTCCACCACGGCGAGAACCCGGCAGCGGTCGGCTTCGCGGTTCGTCCGTTCTTCGCAGAAGCCCGGCCGATCAGCCGGCCCTGACCTCAATACTGGCCTTAGGACAATCACGAGACCTCGCCATGGCTGACACCCCAGATCAACCGATCTCGCCGAATCCAGACCCCGGCTCAGCCGATGCGGCTGCAATCAAGCTTCTGCTTGATGCCCTTGTCAGCCGCCTGAACAGCCAACCGCAGCAGCTGGCGGAGCGAGCGCTGCGCCATGCCGGGGAGCGTTGATCATCGGATTTCCTAATGAACCACGCGACCAGTTGAGATAGGCCCTCTCAGGTTTCTCTGGCTGCCACCAGCTCCCTGATCTTGCGCACAAGCTCGTACCAGTAGGCCAGCGTCTCAGGATCCAGACCATCATCGCAGTGGCGCTCTCTGCGTGCTTCGAAGAACAGGCAGGCGCGGAGATGATCCAGGGAGCTGTGATCGCGGTGGTTGGCGATTGCGGCGCAGGCCTCAAAGGATCCCATCTCCTCGTAGCCATTGAAGGTATGGGCGAAGCGAATCAGCTCATGGCCGGTCGCATCAGCGGAGGGAATGTGAATGAGCTGAAGCTTGTCGCTGGCAATCTCGTTCATGGGAATCCTGAGGATCGGACATGGCTGGCCGCGCACTGCACCAGCTGGCCTCTCGCAAGATCTATGCAGCCAGTGCATAGATCCAGGGCGGAGGACTCGGCTGCACCGGCCAGCTCAGATCAGGGTGTCATGGCTGCGGCAGAGTGGTCACAGCCATGACAGTCCAGCCCATGCCGTCTGAACTGCCACGCCTGGCCCGACCCCTGTAGTACTCCCGCTGATGGCCACCCAGCTCAGGGCTCAGATCGCTGGCCTCAGCCGCGGCGCCGTCGTCCACTGCCGAAGCCACCGCTGGCTGGTGGAGGAGGTGGAACCGGCCGAGCACCCCGAGGGCGACACGGTGGGGCAGCGATGCTTTGACGAGCGAGTCCTGTTGATCTGTGGTGATGCGCTGCCAGGCCTTCCGGAAGAGGTCTATTGACTGGAGTCATGCATGAAGAATGATCATTGACCCACGATCAGATCGGTCTTTTTCGCCCTGACCTCAACGCTTCCTTTTCGCCGCTCCCCCCATGATCCAGCTCCAGCTCAATACGGTGGAAGCCTGTTCCCTGGCAATGGAGCAGAGCCGGATCTCGCTGCTGCGCTCGCTGGTGTTGGAGAACACGGGCGCGGAACCGCTTGAGCAGCTCAGCCTGGAACTCACCCTGTTGCCCGATCTCGGAGAGCCGCTGATCGTGGAGCTGCCCACCCTCCACGGCGGTGAAAGCCACAACGAATCCGAGCGGCTCGTGCCGTTGCCGCTCGGCGTGCTCGAGCAAGTGGTGGAAGATCGCAGCATCGAGCTGCGCTGTCGGGTATTGCAGCGGGGCGAACCTCTCCTTGAGGAGACGCGCAGCCTGCGGCTGCTCGCCTACAACACCCTGCGCTGGCCCCGCTCCAGTCAGGGTGATCCGGCCGAGGCCTACGCCTGCTTCGTCACACCGAATCACCCAGTGATCGCCCAGGTTCTGAAGGAAACAAGCCGCACCCTGGAATCACTCGGTTCTGCCAACAGCCTGGAGGGCTACCAATCGGGCCCCGGCCGGGTGGCGGAAATGGTGGCTGCTCTGTACACCACCCTCGGGCGGCTCGACATCAGCTATATCAATCCACCTGCCGGCTACTGGAGTGCCGGTCAGCGTATTCGGTTGCCTGATCAGGTGCTCAGCGAAGGGCTCGGCACCTGCGCCGATCTCACCCCCCTGGTCGCCTCCTGTCTGGAGCAGATCGGCCTCTACCCCGTTCTGGTGCTGCTCGATTCCCATGCCCTTCCCGGTGTGTTCCTCACGGAGGACAGCGCCGCCCAGCATGGAGCCCTGCTCGACGACGTGAGCACGGTGCGGCAGCTGATCGATGCCAAGGAGTTGCTGCTCTTCGATTCCTCCACCTATGTGCACAAGCCCCAGCCCTCCTTTGCGGAGGCCGTGGCAGCCGCCCACGCCTATCTGGCCAATTTCGAATACCTGGTGAATGTGTATCAGGCGCGGCGGAATGGCTTCCAGCCCCTGCCGATCCGAATGAGCATT
>RFPK01000250.1 GCA_009926195.1 Synechococcaceae bacterium WB4_1_0192
CCGGCATCGCGCCAGCGCTGGGCCACCTCCTCCAGGTCGTCGTCAAAATTGCGGAAGACGATATGGCAGTGACTGTCGATCAGCGGAGCATTCAGGCTCTCGAGGGCGACGGCCGCGGCCATGGGTGTCAGGGTTCAGTGCTCGCCGAACCCTAGACAACCCGGCCTCGCTCAGGCCTGGGCAGCCGGCTCAACCGCCTTCTTGACGGCGGCGCTCAGGCGGGACTTCTGATGAGCACCGGTGTTGCGGTG
Organism: Synechococcaceae bacterium WB4_1_0192; assembly: GCA_009926195.1. Taxonomy (GTDB): domain Bacteria; phylum Cyanobacteriota; class Cyanobacteriia; order PCC-6307; family Cyanobiaceae; genus Vulcanococcus. The sequence goes on from RFPK01000250.1 coordinate 252, forward strand.
AATCACACCCACTTTCACGGCCTTGTCGATCTTGCTGAAGGCAGCGTTGAGGGTGGTCTGGACGGCCTCCTTGGCGGCATCGCCGGGCTGCTGGCTGTAGGTGCTGCAGGCGGTGAAGCAGCGCTTCATCAGCGTGCGCACGGCCGACTTGTAGCTGCGGTTGTGCAGACGGTTGCGCTCGGCGATCAGAACGCGCTTCTTCGACGACTTGTTATTGGCCACAGGCGATCGTGCTCTGGCTCGGCAAACGACGACTCTACCTCCTGCTGCGCCGACCACGGGCGAGCGACGGCGATTTAGCTTGCATGCCTCCCCCTCTGCCCCCGTTCTCCGTGCCCGCCAGCAGCTCGCTGACCAGCGCCGATCAGGCGCTTGACCTGATGGTGCTGCGGGACACCGAGGCAGCAGGCACACGCCTGGAGGCCATCGCCGATCGCACCGGCGGCGGCCAGAGCCGCGAGGCCGCCGAGCGGGTGGACGCGATCCTGGAGCAGGTGCGCCTTGAGGGCGATGCGGCCCTGCTGGAGCTGAGCGAGCGCTTCGATGGCGTGCGCCCCGATCCGCTGCGCATTCCCGCCGCCGATCTGGCGGCCGCCTGGGACGCGACCCCGACCGATCTGCAGGACGCCCTGCGTCTGGCCCACCGCCGCATCCTCGACTTCCATCAGAAGCAGAAACCCGCCGACCTGGCCGTGACCGGCAGCCACGGCGAGCGCCTGGGGCGGCGCTGGCGGCCGGTGGAGCGGGCGGGCCTTTACGTGCCCGGCGGAAGGGCCAGCTACCCGAGCACGGTGCTGATGAATGCCGTGCCCGCCACGGTGGCCGGCGTCCAGCGGCTGGTGATGGTGACGCCGCCCGGCCCCGAGGGACGCGTCAACCAGACCGTGCTGGCGGCGGCCCATCTGGCCGGTGTGCGAGAGATCTACCGGGTGGGTGGTGCCCAGGCGATCGCCGCCCTGGCCTACGGCACCGAGACCATCCCGCAGGTGGACGTGATCAGCGGCCCGGGCAACCTCTACGTGACCCTGGCCAAGAAGGCGGTGTACGGCCGCGTGGCGATCGATTCCCTGGCGGGGCCGAGCGAAGTGCTGGTGATCGCCGATCACACCGCCAACGCGGAGCATGTGGCCGCCGACCTGCTGGCCCAGGCCGAACACGACCCGCTGGCGGCGGCGATCCTGCTCACGACCAGCGAGGCGCTGGCGGCGGCGGTGCCGGCGGCACTCGAGGCCCAGCTGGCGGGCCACCCCCGCGCCGCCATCACCCGCCAGGCCCTCAACGACTGGGGCCTGATCGTGGTGTGCGACAGCCTGGAAACCGCCGCCCGCCTGAGCGACCGCTTCGCCCCCGAGCACCTGGAGCTGCAGGTGGAGCGCCCCGAACCGCTGGCCGACCAGATCCAGCACGCCGGCGCGATCTTCCTGGGCGCCTGGACGCCCGAGGCTGTGGGCGACTACCTGGCAGGACCGAACCACACCCTGCCCACCTCGGGCACCGCCCGCTTCGCCGGCGCCCTGAGCGTGGAGACATTCCTGCGTCACACCAGCCTGATCCAGTTCAACCGCGCCGCCCTCGAAGCCACCGGTCGGGCGGTGACCACCCTGGCCGACAGCGAGGGACTGCACAGCCATGCCGAATCGGTGCGGCGACGGCTGGCCTGAGCGCCCCGGATCGACGCGCTTTGGCGAGCCAGCCTCAGCGCTTGACCAGATCGCGGACGCCGGCGACACCGTCGACGATTTCGCCCACCAGCACCTGGTCGGTGAGGTTCACGAACAAGCCGTTCTCAAGCACGCCGGGGAGATTGTTGATCGTCTTCTCCAGGCCCTCGGGGTCGGCGATGCCACCGGCGAACTTCACGTCCAGCACCAGGTTGCCCTGGTCGGTCACCACAGGGCCCGCCTTGCGCACGGCCATGCGCAGCTGGGCATCGCCGCCCATCTCCCGCAGCTGGGCCTGCACCTGGCGCCAGGCTCCCGGGAGCACCTCCACCGGCAGCAGGAAGCCGAGGTTGAGGGTGTCGACGAGCTTGGTGGAATCCACCACCACCACGAAGCGCTTGGCGCGCACGGCCACCAGCTTCTCCTGCACGTGGCAGGCGCCGCCTCCCTTGATCAGCTGGAACGAGGGATCCACCTCATCAGCGCCGTCGATCGCCAGATCGATGCGATCCACGGCATTGAGGCTCTGCAGGGGGATGCCCAGCTCAGCGGCCAGCACCTCGCCCTGGAAGGAGGTGGTGACACCGGTGATGTCGGTGAGCTCACCGCGCCGGAGCTTGGCGCCGAGCGCCTGGATCATCAGGGCAGCGGTGGAGCCGGAGCCCAGGCCCACCACCATGCCGCTCCTGATCTGCTCGGTGGCGGCCGCCGCCACCGCCTGCTTCATCTGATCCTGCAGATCCGCCATCACGCCAGCACAAGTGGGCGTGACCGTAGCTCAGGCCCCCCCGTGGGGCAGGGCCGCCGGCCTGATCGCCAGGCTGAGTTCCTGCTCACCGCGCAGCACCGTCAGCGGCAGGGATTCACCCACCTGGGCCGCCTCCACAAGCCGCAGCAGTGCCGCCGGATCATTCACCGCCTGGTCAGCGGCACCCACCACCAGATCACCGCGGCGTAGCCCGGCCCGCTCGGCCGGACTCTCGGGCAGCACGCGCTGCACCAGGGCGCCATCGCGTTCCGGCAACTGCACCAGGGCATTGGGATCCGCGTTGTTGTCGCGGGCCAGGCGCGGATTCAGCGGCACCAGCTGCAGACCCAGGTAGGGATGCACCACCGGTGCGCCCTTGCCGAGCTGGGCCGCCACCCCCTTGGCCAGATTGATCGGGATCGCAAAGCCCAGGCCCGCCCCCGGTCCGGAGCGCACCAGGGTGTTGATGCCCACCACCTC
>RFPK01000026.1 GCA_009926195.1 Synechococcaceae bacterium WB4_1_0192
ACCGCCAGCAGGCGCTGGCGGTGCCGCATCACCCGGGCCACGGCCTCGGCGGCGGCCCCTGCCGGCTCGCTCTGGCGGGTTTCGATCAGGGCCGGATGGGCGGGCGCCGCCGCCTGCGGCCAGGAACCGGCATCGATCAGGGCCGCCACGGCCCGCTGTTCGGCGCTGCCGCTGGCCAGGCAGCAGCCCATCTGCGGCGGCAGGTCGTGGGCGTGGGTATGGAAATCGCTCTGGGTGCCGCGGTAGGTGCTGCGCTGCTCCAGGGCGCTGAACCAGCGGTCGATGGCCGGATGGGCGCTGCGCAGGCCATAGCCCTTGTAGTAGGCGAGCGAGGCGTTCATCCGCTCGAGGTAGGGCACGAAGATCACATCGGCCGTGCCGAACTCAGGCAGGAAGAACGGCCCCGGTGTGGCCTCCAGCGCCTCCTCCACCAGCTGAGCCATCCGGGCGAAATGCAGTTCAGCCGGCTGGCTGTGGGGACCCTGTCCCTCGCAGTAGCAGAGCCACTGACACCAGGCACGGAACAGACGCCGCTCCAACTGGCGCAGGGGAAACACCTGCGGGTCGCTCAGTCCCTGGCCCAGGGGGCCGAAGCTGCGCTCCAGCTCCGCCAGGATCACATCGCTCTCGGTGATCAGACGCCCATCGAGTTCCAGGGCCGGCAACATGCCCGAGGGCACGAGCTGGCGGAACCAGGGTTCCTTGTCGCCGTAGCAGAACATCGTCACCTTGCGGATCCGGTAGGGGATCCGCTGCTCCTCCAGCCACAGCCACACCTTCTGGCAATAGGGACACCAGGCGTGGTGATCGCGGTAGAGGGTGACCCGCACAGCGCTCTCGGGCTGCCCGAACAGGCGCAGGGTCGCCTGGGCATTGGTGGGCCCTTCGCAGCGCAGGCGTTGCAGAGCCTGCTCATCGGCGGGGGGCAAGCAGTCCTGCAGCTCCTGCCAGCTGAACGGGACCGCCGGGGCGCTGATCATGGGGATCAACAGGGAACAGCCGTTCTAAACAACCGCGACCAGGAGCTGAAGCAGGGAGGACAGGAACGGCGGGCTGGGTCGTGGCGTCAGCAATCGAGCACGGCAGTCGCACAAGGCACAACAAGCCGCCTCAAACCCCTTAGGACGGTTCGAGTTCAGCAAGCGCGACTGTGCCCTCATTCCAGGATTTCGCCCAGAAAGCCCTCGGCATGCTGGGCCTGGGCCAAGGCGATCAGCCGGCCGCTGCCACCGCAGCCAGCAGCAGCCTGAACAGCGTGAGTACCCCCGCCAGCAGCTGGCTGCGTTTCGAAGCGCACGGGCCCCAGTGGGGCTTCGCCTTCTGGGACCTCTCCCCTACCGACCTTGCACGACTGGCGAGCGAGCCGGGCCGCAGCCTCAGCCTGCGGATCGCCGATGTCACCGGTCTGGAAGCGGACCAACCGCCCCACGCCCTGCAGGAGCTGCGGGTCGATGCCCGGGCCGGGCAGTGGGGAGTGGCCCTGCCCCTGGGCAACCGCATCTACCGCGCCGAGCTCGGCCTGAGCCAGGCGGGCCGCTGGCAGCGGCTGGTCAGCTCCGAGCCGACCCTGATCAGCGGCTACGACCCCACCCCGGCAGCGGAGACCTTCCGCCCATTCGAGGCGGTGCTGGAGCCGGTGGCGCCGGCGGTGGAGATCACGCCGCCAGCCGCAAGCGCCGGTCTGCACGAGCGGCTGTATCAGGTCGCAACGGTGCGGGTACGCAGGCACGGCCGTGGCTCCGAGGCGTTCCACGAGCTTGAGGGAGTTGAGGAGGGTGGCCTGAGCCTGAGCGATTCAGGCCTGGGGTTCTGGGCCAGCGGCCGCCATGAATCCGGGATCGGTCTTGTGGCCCGGCAGCGCAGCTTCTGGCTGGTGGCCGATGCCGAACTGATCGTCTACGGCGCCACCGAACCCACCGCCAAGCTGATGATTGGCGACCAGGTTGTGCCGCTGGAGGCCGATGGCAGCTTCCGCATCCAGGTGCCCTTCCGCGATGGCCAACAGCTCTATCCGATCGAGGCGATCAGCGCCGACGGCGAACAGCGCCGCTCGATCGTGCTCCGGTTCGAGCGCAACACCCCCGAGGACCGTTCCAACCCCGCCAGCGCTGCTGCCAGCGAGTGGTTCTGAAGGGGGTTCACCGACTGGAAGGCCCGACAGCTCACACCCTGAGCGGTCGGGCGGCGGCCAGCAGGCCCAGCACCTCCGCATCCGCCACCGGCTCAAAACGCCGGTACCAGTAGCCAACGGCCCGCAGGTCGTTCACCTCAGCCAGGGTCACGAGTTCGTCCACCAGCGACCGCAGCCGCCCCACCAGGCGTCGATCGAGCACCGGCACGGCCAGCACAAGGCGAGCAGGCCGCGCCTGGCGCAGCGACTGCAGGGCTGCGCGCACGGTCAGACCGGTGGCGATGCCGTCGTCGACCACCAGCAGTGGGCGATCCCGCAGGCTCGCCGCCGGTGGGTCACCGTAGAGCTGCTGCCGGCGCCGGAGCTCCCTGTCCTGTTCGCCCACCAGACGGCGCCGTAGCTCGGGATCGAGATGCACCTGGCGCAGGTAGGGTTCATCCCACAGCAGGATGCCCCCCGGTGCGATCGCCCCCACCGCAAGCTCCGGGGCATCGGGGTGGGTGAGTTTGCGCACGGCCCAGCTGGCCAGGGGCAGCCCCAGGGCAGCCGCCACCCGGGCGGCCACCACCACCCCGCCGCGGGGCAAGCCGATCACCACGGCCCTGGGATCGCCGTGCCAGGCGGTCAACAGCGCCGCCAGGGCATCCCCGGCCTGGTCGCGGTCGCGCCAGAGAGGCGGTTGCAGCACTGATTTCGCCATCACGGCTCCCCGATGTCGACAATCGCCTGCCGATGGCGCCGGCAGCGCACTGCACGGCTCCTTCACTCTGGCGAGCCGGCCCGGTGCCGACGCAGCGACGCTCACAGCAGACGGGAACCGCTGGCGCAGCGCTGCTGCTGCGGATCAAACACCGCCGCGATCGTGCGGATCAGCCAACGCCCGCTGCTGGTGACCTGCAGGGCGCCGCGCTGCCCCTGGCGGCTGAGCTCCACCAGACCATCGGCCGCCAGGCCCTGCAGGGTCTGCCACTCGAGCTCGAAGCGGCCCAGGTCGTCGAGCTCCAGGGCAAAGCGGCACATCACCTGGCGGATCAACTCGCGCCGCTCGAGCACCTCGGGATCGTGCACCTCCAGCCCCCGCTCCACCGGCAATTCGCCGCGTGCGAGGGCGGCACTCCAGGCCTTGAGCTCGCGCTGGTTCTGGCTGAACAGGTGCGGGAACTGGCTGATGGCCGTGGGGCCGATCCCCAGCAGGTCCAGCTCGCCACCGGTGGTGTAACCCTGAAAGTTGCGATGCAACCGGCCCTGACGGGCCGCCTCAGCCAGGCTGTCGTCGGCGAGGGCGTAGTGATCCATGCCGATCGCCTCGTAGCCATTGGCGCAGAGGCGCTGCTGGGCCTGCTCGAGCATCCTGATCCGATCCCGCTGACTGGGCAGCTCAGCCGCGGCAATCCTGCGCTGCAGCGGCAGCTGCTCGGGCAGGTACGCGAACGAGAACAGAGCGATCCGGTCGGGCCGCAGCTCCTGCACCAGCTCCAGGGTGCGGCGGAAGCGTTCGGGGCTCTGGCGCGGCAGCCCACAGATGAGGTCGACGTTGACGCTGCTGAAGGCCGCCTCACGCAACCACCCCATCACCCGCCGCAGCTGCGGCACCGGCACCACCCGGTTCACCGCTTGCTGAACGTCAGGATCGGCGTCCTGGATGCCGAAGCTGATGCGGGTGAAGCCCAGCTGACGCAGCTGCAGCACCGCATCACGGCTGAGGAACTCGGGATTCACCTCGATCGAGGCCTCGAGATCGGGATCCAGATCGAAGTGCTGGCGGATCAGGGCCCAGAGCTGGGCGGTTTCCTGGAGGTTGAGGTAGTTGGGCGTACCGCCACCCCAGTGCAGTTGAGCCAGACGCCGCCGCTGCGGCATGGCGGCACTCACCAGGTCCAGTTCCCGCGCCAGCGACGCCAGATAGGGGGCCACCACCGTGGAACCGAGCTGGGTGGTGACGCGGTGACAGCCGCAGTACCAGCAGGCATGCCGGCAGAACGGCACGTGCACATAGAGGGAGAGCGGCGCGGTGCTGGGCTGAGCCAGCTGGGTCCGCAGCTGGTCCGCACCCACGGCATCGCTGAAGGCAGCCGCCGTCGGATAGCTGGTGTAGCGGGGCACGGGCCGGTCGTGCTTGAGCAGCAGGGCGATCGGATCAGACGGCCCGGCCGGGGCACTGATGGTCTCCAGCTCCGCCAGCAGCCGCTGGGTCAGCAGGAAGGCCGCTTCGGCCTCGTCGAGCAGATCGGCCTCCTGCTGGGGAGAGAGAGCCATCGCCTCGAAGCCGGCGTGCAGGCTGCACTTGATCTCCTCGATCGGAGCGGCAAAGGTCCAGAAGTTCAGGGCCGGCAGGCCATGGGCCGCGAGGATCGCGTTGGCCTGTCGGCCCAGCTGCTGGCCACCGGAGAGATCGCCGCCGTAGCGCACGTAGACGTGGGCCATGAGCCGGTGGGGGGCTTCACGGCAGAGCTGACGGAGGTGCTCCAGCCAGGCGGCGGCAGCCGGCGAAGGGGGCGTGACGGGCAGACGGTCCAGCACGGCGAGGTCGTGCTGCAGGGCAGCGCCGCGGGCCAGAAGCGGCCAGGGGATGGCGGCACCGCCCAGAGCCATCGCCAGGGCGGGGGCCTCCTGCTCCAGCAGGGCATAGGCCGGGGCCACGGCCCGCACCAGGGCCGCCAGCTGCAGGGGATCCGCCTGACCCGCCAGCAGGGCCCGTGAGAAACCCATGCCTTCGGCCTGATGATGCGCCTTGCCGATCCGGGCGTGCAACCGGCGCACACGGGGGCCAAACCCCTTGCGCAGCCGTGCTTCAGCAGCCCCGGCATGATCGGAGATGGAGCTGCCGAGCGAGTCGTCGGCAGCGGCGTCGGCACCAGCGGCTCCGACAACAGGGGAGGCGGAATGCATCGAGGCAGGCGCGCACGGGACGCGCAGTTGCAACAACGCAATAACGCTACTGTTGTTGCATGGATGCGTCAAGCGGTTGCGGTCCTGGCTGCGGCGCCCATCGCCGTGGCGACGGCCCTGGCCAGCACACGGCGAGCGACGGAAGCCGAAAAGCCGATCGCCTCCAGGGCGCCCTGAAACAGTTCGGCGAACCCGGCCAGCAGCTCGAGCGGATCGATGCCGATGGCCTGGAGGTCATCGGCCAGGCGCTGCAGGATGGCGAGGGTGATCGGCAGCGCCCGCTGGCAGACCTCCAGGGTCGCGGGCTCCACGACGCTGAAGCGTGAGGCCAGCCAGCGCTCGGCGTAGCCGAGATGGTCGCCCTCGTCGGCGATCACGGCCGCGGTGATCGGTCGGGCGTAGGCATCGGCGACCGGCAGGTAGGCGTGATAGGCCGCCAGGGCGAAGCACTCCACGATCAGCCCCTGGATCACCAGGCAGCCGGCCAGATCACCGCGACGATCACAGCCCAGGAACAGCTCATGCAGGGGAGCGAACAGCTGCCGGGCCATGCCGAGGGCCGGCCTCACACCGAGATGGCGTCCACAACCCACGAAATCGCGGGCGTGGCGTCCCTCCATCGCCGCCAACCGCAGCAGCTCGTCGCGATCGTCGGGCATGGCGCGGGCCAGCAGGCGGAAGTGGCGATCCGCCAGCCCCTCGCCCACCACCACCATCGCGTTGATGCGGCTGTAGGCGTCGCGATAGACGTCTGTGGCAACGTCAGGACAGGATTGGATTGTCGTCATGGAATGGACGGCGAACGACGAAACACGGGCTGGTGGAGCAAGGGCGCCAGACGGATCCGGCGAGCCAGCCCCAGCCGTTGCAGCACGACGATGTGCCACCAGGTGAGATCCAGCTCCCACCAGCGGAAACCCATACGGGCGCTGCTGGGGTAGGCGTGATGATTGTTATGCCAACCCTCACCGAAGGTGAGCAGGGCCACCCACCAGTTGTTGCGGGAGCCGTCGGCGCTGGCATGGCTCACATAGCCCCAGCGATGGGTGGCGGAATTGACCAGCCAGGTGGCGTGATAAACGAGCACCAGGCGTAGCGGTACGCCCCACAGCATCAGGCCCCAGCCCCCGGCGCCGCTGAGCTGACCGACCCCGTAGAGCAGCGCGGCCAGCGCCAGCTGCAGCAGCAGGAAGTTGCGATTGAGCCAGCGGTAGTACGGAACCTGCTGGAGGTCGGGCGTGAGCTGGCGCACATACCGCTGGGCGGGCACGTCGTGCAGCATCCAGCCGAAATGGCTCCACCAGAAGCCGAGATGACTGTTGTGGTGGTCGGCCGGCCCATCGGAGTGGAGGTGATGATGGCGATGCAGGCCCACCCAGTCGATCGGCCCGTGCTGGCAGCTGAGGGTGCCGCAGGTGGTGATCACCATCTCCAGCCAGCGGGGGACCCGGAACGCACCATGGGCCAGCAGGCGGTGGTAGCCGAGCGTCACCCCCACGCAGGCGGTGAGCCAATAGAGCAACAACAGCACCATCACGGCCTGCCAACTCCAGAACGGGGGCAGCAGGGCAAGCAGCGCCAGGCCATGGATCACCACCATGAACAGCGTGGTGGACCAGCGCAACGGCAGCTGGGCGGGGCGCACGCGGATCCCCGCCCGCAGCGGCGGTCGCCGATCGGCGGGACTGGTCGAGAGGAGCGTGGTCATGGGAGGGGCTCGACGGCCTGGGATCTGGAGGGTGAGAGTCCGCTGGCTTCCATCGGCTGCAGGAACTGGCGCAGCAGCAGGCCCGCGAAGCGGGCCTGCAGACGCAACCGGCGCAGGGGCTGCCCCTGCGCCGCCCTGAGCTGGCGGTAGGTGTCCACCAGCTGGTCGCGCAGCTGGAAAAAGGCCGGGCCGTCGAGCATGAACACCACCGGAAAGGCACGGCGGGCAGTGCGGTTGGTCTGCCGCAGCACTGCCTCATCGAAGCGGTCGGGCTCCATGCCGAGCAGGCGGTAGAAGTTGCCGCGCTCACACACCGTCAGGCTGTGGGTGAGAAAAACGCTCCAGAGGAAGAAGCGACTGAGCAGGCGACCGCGCAGACCACTGTTGAGGCCAGGCCAGCAGCGAATCAGCATGTTGAAGATGTCACCGTGGCGGTTCTCGTCCTGACACCAGGGCTCGAAGAAATCGAACAGTGGCGCGAAGGCGTTATCGGGATTGGCCTTGAGATGACGATCGATCAGGATGTAACGCCAATAGCCGATCTTCTCAGAGAGATAGACCGAATACAGCACCCAGTTCAAGGGAAACCAGGTGATCGGCCGCTTGCCGCTCAGGGCCGGCAGATCGATCTCAATCCCCTCAGCAACCAATGCACGGTTGAGAAAGCCGGCATGGCGAGCCTCATCGCGGGCCATCAGGTTGAACAGACGGCTGAGCTCGGGACGCTGGGCGCTCTGCAGCTGGCGCGAGAGCTCCTTGAACAACAGAAAGCCAGAGAATTCTGAGACGCAGGAGCGCACCAGATAGCTCTCATAGGCTGCCTTCTGATCGGGATCAAGGGCGCGCAGACGCTGCAGTGGCGCCTTGCGATCGAAGTGGTCCCGGTTGTAATCGGCTTCCATCTCGCCGAGCATCGCCTCGAAGACCGGCCGCTGCCGCTCGAGATCGGTGCGAGCCGCCTTGTTGATTTCGGTGGTGTAGAAGCGCGGGGTCAGCAGGTCCTCGCGCAGGTGCGGCGCCGGTGCCGCATCGGTGCTGGTGGTCATGGCTGGATGCTGGAGCGGGTGGCCGTCAGCCAGCGACCGCGTCCGGCCTGGGCGGGATCCAAGGGGCCAACAGCCCGCCCCTCCTCGACGAGAACAGCCATAGCAACGTCCCCCATGATTGCATCATAACGACGACGTGATACTAGAGCATCAGGGAGACGCAGAATCAGAAAGCCATGCCATCGGTGGGTCACAGAATCCTCAAGGCGTAAGGCTGGGCTAGGCTGAGCCGGGCAGGCCACACACCCAGCCCGACCAAGCCGACCCTTCCGCCGCAACCCCTCCGATGGAGCACCTGGCCGAGTATTTCAAGGTGTTTTCCGAACCCAACCGCCTGGCGGTGCTGGAGGCCCTGCGTCAGGGCCCCCTCAACGTGACGGCCGTCGTCGAGAAGACCGGCCTCAGCCAGGCGCTGGTGTCGAAACACCTGAAACTGCTCACGATCGCCGGCGTGGTGAAGCGCCAGCCCGAGGGCAGCCTGGTGTTCTACGAGGTGATCGACAAGGGCGTGTTCAAGCTGGTGGGCCAGGCCGAGAAGCTGCTGCTCGATGCCCGCCGCCAGCAGCTCGATGCCCTGGCCGCGATCCTCTGATGCCAGGCCTGGCAGACGGCGGCGAGGCCCTGCCCACCAGCCCCGAACAACTGCGGGCCAGGCTGCTGGCGGGAGAGCGCTGCTTCCGGGATCTGCAGCTCGGCGGGATCGACGGACTCGATCTCGACCTCAGCGCCTGCGATCTGCACGGCAGCTGCTTCAAGGAGGCCCGCTTCGGCCATGCCCGCCTGGCAGGCGCCGACGTGGAGGCCTGCTGCTTTCAGCAGGCCCTGCTCTGGGGCAGTGATCTCTCCGGCCTGCGGGCCCGCCGCTCCTTCTGGCATGAGGCCGACCTCTCCGGCTCGCGGCTGCAGGGGGCCGACTTCAGCGCGGCGGTGATGCACCGGTGTTGCCTGCGCGGCGTCGTGGCCGCCGGCAGCCGCTGGCAAAGCACACGACTGGTGGAGGCGGACTTCCGCAGCGGCCTCGATCAACTGACCGACCTGGGCGGCGCCGACTTTCAGGCGGCGGACCTGAGCTTTGCGCTGCTGCAGGGTGCCCTGCTGCAGGGCGCCGATCTACGCGACAGCTGCCTCTATGGCACGGACCTGCGCCATGCCGACCTGCGCGGCGCCGACCTGCGGGGCTGCGATCTGCGCGACTGCGTGCTCGATGGCAGCCGTCTTGAGGAGGCCCTGCTGGACGGCGCCCGCCTGCAGCGCTGCAGCTGACGGCAGGCCCGGGAGCGCCAGTCCGGCAATCAGCACCAGTCCAGTCCTGGCCATGCCGGGATGATCGCGGGGGTGCTCGCCGCGTAGGCGGCGTAGTCGGGATGGAGCAGCCGCAGGCGCGACTCCTCCCGCCGGGCCTTGCAGGCCAGCACCACCGCCAGAGCCAGCAGCAGGGCCAGATGGAGCAGGCTGCCCAGGGCGAGCACGACCCCGAACGAACAGAGCAGCACCGCCTGATAGAGGGGGTGGCGGCAGCGCCGATACACACCATTGGTGATCAGGGGCGCACCGGGCATGGGGTCCGGCAGCGGCGTGAGGCTGCCGCCAAGGGCAAGCAAGGCCTGCGCCGCCAGCAGCAGCCCCAGCAGGAACAGACTCCAGCCGATCACCTGCAGGGGCAGTGGCCAGGCGATCCCGAACGCCGGGGGCGACGGCAGGGGCGGCGCCAGATGGGCCAGGATCAGCAGGATCTGGGCCAGCAGCCACCACTCACCGCGTCGGTTGTCGCGCAGGCCCGCCCAGCTGAATCCCCATCGGACCAGGCGCGCTGTCAGCACCATCTCTCCTGGGTCCGTCATCCGGCCGTTGGCACGGCCTTGCAGCGCTGGGCCTGCTGCCTGGTCAGGGGACCGAACACGCCATCGGCCTCAAGTCCGGCTGAATATTGAAGGGTCTGGATCGCACTGATCGTCGCCGGGCCGAGACGACCATCGACCTGATCCTTCGGCAGAACGCCACAGCTAACCAGGTTCAGCTGCATGGCCCTGACCGGATCGCTGCCCGCCTCAACCGGCCGGGGCCGACTCGCTGACCGGGGGGTCGGGGCGGCATCCGGACTGGCCTGCGAGGAACTCGGCCGCGAAGACTGAGTCGCCACCCAACCCCTGGTGACCTGGCGCCCGGCATACGAGGCGACAGCCGAGAAGGCGGCGATCACGATCAGATACCTGCCAATTCTCAGCACGTTCATTATGCACGCAAAAGGCTTTATCATTCAGTCTATCATAATGCACAGGCACAGGTAAGCAACGGCAAAACAGCAACAACAGCAATGCGCATGCAGCCCCCCTAGGCACGACCTGCACCATCAAACCGGGTCGTGGTCACGCCCTGCCTGGCCTGCATGCCACACACACGGATCAGGCTGGCCGATCTGGCCGTGGCAATCCAGCAGAACGGCGAAGCCTGTTTGTGTCGTGCCTATGCAAAAGCAACGCTGAACGAGATGCAGGGCGCAATCGCCGACCCGAACCAGGCCATCGCCATCAAATCAGACCAATCAGCAATCCACTTCAACCGCGGCACAGACAGGAGCGACCTGGTCGACAAGAAAGGTGCCGTCGACGATCTGACCAAGGCGATCGAGATCACTCCAGACAACGTTGAGACTTAACGACAGCCGCGGCAATGTTCGCGATGACATCCACGATCTCAGGGGGCCCCTCGCCGATGTCGATTCGGCACTCGTCGATGATCCGGACGGCGCCAGGGCCTGGGGTGGCCGGAGACTGGCCAGGATCAACCGGGCGACCAAGTGACGCCTGCGCCGACCTGAGTCAAGCCGCCCACCTGGGCCTCCCTGTCGGGCCAGGCCCGATGGCGACACTCTGCGACTGACTAAGCCGACAGGTGCTGGAGCTGGGCCTCCAGGCGCTGACGCAGCCGGGTCTGCACCAGGGCACAGAGATCGTCGACCAGCTGGCTGTCGGCGCGATAGATCATGCGAACGCCATCGCGCTCGCAGCTCACCAGACCGGCACGCTGCAACTGACCGAGCTGACGGCTGATGTGCGATTGGGAAAAACCGGTGGCTTCCATCAGGGCGGCCACGTCGAGAGGCCCCTGCTTGAGCTGGCAGAGCAACTGCAGGCGAGCGGGTTCGCTGAGCAGGCGGAAGAACTGGCTGTACTCCTCCAGCAACTGCGGACTGGGCATCCCATCCGCCATGCCTTGGCTCCTGATCCATGCCCTATGACGATAGACGCATTGCGATGGTCGCCATGGGCCCTGGCGGGGATCCGATCACCTTCTGGAATGCGCGCTATGGCGAGCCGGGCTTCGCCTATGGCGACCAGCCCAACGATTTCCTGCGGGAGCGGGCACAGCGCCTACCCCCGGGCCAGGCGCTGTGCCTGGCGGAGGGAGAAGGTCGCAACGCCGTGCATCTGGCCGAGCTCGGCCACACGGTGACAGCCCAGGACATCAGCCCGGTGGGCCTGGCCAAGGCGGAACGACTGGCCGCCGCCCGGGGTGTGTCGATCACGACCCTGTGCTGCGATCTGGTGGACTTTCAGCCGGAACCCCGGAGCACGGATCTGGTGGTGGCGATCTGGATGCATCTGCCCGAAGTCCTGCGCAGCGAGGTGCACCGCCGGGCCGCGGCTGCCCTCCGCCCGGGCGGCCACCTGATCCTGGAGGCCTACACCCCTCGCCAGCTGGCCCTGGGCACGGGCGGCCCGCGGCTGCCGGGGCTTCTGCTGGAACCGGAAGCCCTGCGTCGGGACCTGGATGGTCTGGAGCTCCTGGTGCTGGAGGAACAGGAGCGCTGGGTCCACGAAGGTCGCTGGCACCAGGGTCACAGCGCGGTGGTGCGCGCACTGGCCCGCAAGCACGCCTGACACCCCCACCAGCCCGGAAGCCCCTTGCCGATCTCGCTTTATGCGTTTAAACTCATAAAGACCCGAATGCTCGTGTGTCGACGTGGCCCAGGCCCAGTCCGTGCTTGCCGCTGCTGCAGGGAGCGGCCCGCTGCTGCTGCGGCAGCTGTTCGATGCCGCCACCGGCACCTTCACCTATCTGCTCGCCGATGTGCCCTCCGGCCAGGGGCTGCTCATCGATCCGGTGTTCGAGCAGCACGCTCGCGACCTCTCGCTGATCCGGGAACTCGGGATCGAGCTGGTGGCCTCCCTCGACACCCACGCCCACGCCGACCATGTGACCGGCAGCTGGCTGATGCACCAGGCCAGCGGCTGCGCGATCGGCCTGGCCGCCGCCGCCCGAGCCGAGAGCGTGACCCTGCCCCTGCAGCATGGCGACCACGTCGCCTTCGGCGACCGCGTCCTTGACGTGCGCAGCACGCCTGGCCACACCGATGGCTGCCTCAGCTTCGTCCTCGACGACCGCTCAATGGCCTTCACCGGTGACGCCCTGCTGGTGCGCGGCTGCGGCCGCTGCGATTTTCAGCAGGGCGACGCCCACACCCTCTACCGCTCGATCAGCGAGCAGATCCTGTCCCTGCCGGACAGCTGCCTGCTGTATCCCGGCCACGACTACACCGGCCGCATGGTCACCTCGGTGGCGGAGGAGAAGGCCTTCAACGCCCGCCTCGGCGGTGCAGCCACCGAACGGGACTTCGTGGGCCACATGCAGAACATGAAGCTGCCCCATCCCCACCGGATCGCCGTGGCCCTGCCCGGCAACCTGCGCTCCGGCAAGCCCCGGGAGCCGGCGGCCGCCGGCAGCTGGGCTCCCCTGAGCCACAGCTATGCCGGCCTGCCGGAGCTGACGGCGGCGTGGGTGGCCGACCACAGTGCGCAGCTCACCCTGGTGGATGTGCGCTCAGCCGAGGAGTTCAACGGCCCCGATGGCCGCATCCCGGGCAGCCTGCTGCTGCCCCTGCCGGAGCTGGAGAGCCGGGCCCGCGAGATCCCCGGCGACCGGCCGCTGGTGGTGGTGTGTCATGCCGGCAGCCGCTCGGCCCTGGCCACCCAGCAACTGCTGCAGGCTGGATTCCGGCGGGTGGCGAACCTGCGCGGCGGCATCCATGGCTGGGAGGGGGAGGGCTACCCGATCGAACGGGCCTGACCACGGCACCAGCGGATCCCAGGCGCTTCAGCAGATCACCCATCCCCAACAGTCGTTCCCAAGCCCACCAGGCCATGCACCACAGCCTCTCCGCCCCCGAGCTGGCCGACCAGCTCGCCAGCCAGCACGTCACCGTGATCGACGTGCGTGAACCGCTGGAAGTGGCCGGCGGCCACATCGCCGGCAGCCTGAACGTACCCCTCTCACGGCTGACTCGGACCGAACTGCCCGTGGGCCCCCTGGTGCTGGTGTGCCAGAGCGGCCAGCGCAGCGCCCGGGGTGTGCAGTTGCTGCTGAAGCGCGGCCACCGCGACCCCGTCAGCGACCTGCAGGGAGGCATCCCCAGCTGGCAGCAGGCCGGACTGCCGCTGCACAGGCTCAGAAAGGCCCCTCTGTCACTGATGCGACAGGTGCAGATCGCCGCCGGTTCGCTGATCCTGCTGGGCCTGATCCTGAGCAGCAGCGTGGCCCCGGCCTGGATCCTGCTCACCTGGTTCGTGGGCGTGGGCCTCACGTTCGCCGGCATCAGCGGCTTCTGCGGCATGGCCCGGCTGCTGGCGCTGATGCCCTGGAACAGGGTGACCCCGTGATGGAGCTCGGCCTCCCCCTGGCCAGCCTCCTCCTGCTTGCCGGCGGCGGCGCCGTGATCGGCTTTCTGC
>RFPK01000251.1 GCA_009926195.1 Synechococcaceae bacterium WB4_1_0192
GCCACCGGCTTCTCTCCCGTCCCGGTAGCCGCCTGCAAGGGCCTGCTGAAGCTGGTGAGCTACCTGGGGGTCTACGCCCTGATGCGCCAGCTGCTGGAGACGGCACCGCAGTGGTGGAACCGCATCGTGGCCGCCCTGCTCGCCGGGGAGCTGGCCAGCGCGGTGATGGCGATCCGCCAGCTCTACGGCGATACCAGTGAGCTGGCCCGCTGGGCCGACCCCAATTCCGTTGCCGATGGCACGATCCGCGTCTACGGGCCGCTGGAGAACCCCAATCTGCTGGCGGGCTATCTGATTCCGATCCTGCCCCTGGCCCTGGTGGCGCTGCTGCGCTGGCGCAGCTGGCCCCAGCGGCTGTTCGCCGCCGCCGCCCTCGTGCTGGGCAGCGTCGCCCTGGTGCTGAGCTACAGCCGCGGCGGCTGGCTGGGCATGGTGGCCGCCCTGGGCAGCCTCGGGCTGCTGCTGGTGCTGCGCAGCACCCGCAACTGGCCAGCGCTGTGGCGACGCCTGTTCCCCCTGTTGCTGATCGTGGTCGGGGTCGCGGCCCTGGTGATCGCCGTCACCCAGATCGAGCCGCTGCGCATCCGCGTGCTGAGCCTGGTGGCAGGCCGACAGGACAGCTCCAACAACTTCCGGATCAATGTCTGGCTGGCGGCGATCGAAATGATCCAGGACCGCCCCTGGCTGGGCATCGGCCCCGGCAACAGCGCCTTCAACCTGATCTACCCCCTCTACCAGCAGCCGAAGTTCAACGCCCTCAGCGCCTACTCGGTGCCGCTGGAGCTGCTGGTGGAGGGGGGCATCCCGGGCCTGCTGGCCGGGCTGGGGTTGCTGCAGGCCAGCGTGCGCGGCGGCCTGGCCCAGCTGCGCGGCGAATCGGGCTGGGCCCTGCCCGCCCTGGCGGGCGTGGCGGCCATCGCCGGCCTGTGCGTCCAGGGCGCCACCGACACGATCTTCTTCCGGCCTGAGGTGCAGATGACGGGCTGGTTCTGCCTGGCGACCCTCAGCGTCAGCGGCAGCGGCACCGGCACCGGCGGCGGCAGGGCCGAGGCCACGGGCAGCATCACCACACCCTGACGCGAACGGCGATGGGCGAGGACGCGCTGATCGCCGGCTTCGATGCCGGCCAGACCCACACCAGCTGTCGGCTGGCCTCTCTGGCCGCTGATGGACGCTGGCAGACGCTGGCCGAAGCCGAGGGCAGTGGCGTCAGCCACCTGGCGGCACCAGGCGGTGAACCGCGTTTCCAGCAGGCCCTGCACAGCAGCCTGAGTGCGGCGCTGGACAGGGCCGGCCTCTCGCCTCAGCACCCCCTGGCCGCCGCGGCCGTCGGGGCCAGCGGTATCGAGGCCGGCCCTGTCCAGCGCCGCACTCAGGCTGCGGCGGCTGGGGCTGGCTGCTCGATGGTGCCGGCTCAGCCCTGGACATCGGTCGCGACGGGCTGGCCCTGAGCGTGCAGATGGCCGATGGCCGCCTGCCTGAAACGGCCTTGCGCCAACGGCTCTGGCAGGCCCTGGCGGCGGAGACGCCGCAGCAGGTGAAGGCCGCCGTGGTGGCGGAAGGCTTCGGCCCTGCCGGATTTGCCCGGCTGGCGCCGCTGCTGGATGAGCTGGCCGGCACTGGCGATCAACAGGCCCTCGCCGTGATTGAACGCTCGGCCCACGCCCTGGCCGTGATGGTGGCCACCGTGGCCCGGGAGCTCGGCCTGGCGCAGCCGGCGGTGTGCGGCAGCGGTGGCGCCCTACGGCATCTCCAGCAGCTACGGGCAGCCTTCAGCAGCGCCCTGCAGCGCCAGGCGCCGGGTGCGCGACTGGTGGAACCGGCCGGCGATGCCTGCGCTGGGGCGCTGGCACTGGCAGCTCAGACCGCATTGAGGTGCTGATCAGCCAACCGGGCCAGCTCAGCGCTCCAGTGCTCCACATCGGCCGCCTCGGCGGCCTCCACCATCACCCGCAGCAGGGGTTCGGTACCGCTGGCACGCACCAGGACACGACCGCTGCTGGCCATGGCGGCCTCGGCCATGGCCACGGCGTCCGCCAAGGGCGCACAGGACTGCCAGCCGGTCCGCCGCTGGCGATCGGGCACGGTGACATTGACCAGCTTCTGGGGGTAGGGGCGGAAGCTGCTGTCCAGCCAATCGGCGAGCGACCCACCGCCAGCCTGGATCAGCGTGGCCACCTGCAGCGCCGTGAGCAGACCATCGCCGCTCATGCCATGGCGCGCCGAGAGGATGTGGCCCGACTGCTCACCACCCAGGGCCGCCCCCAGCTCCTCCATGGCGGCGTGCACGTACTGATCGCCCACCGCCGTGCGCTCGAGCAGGCCGCCACGGGCCTGCCAGGCCCGCTCAAAGCCCAGGTTGCTCATCACCGTCGCCACCAACCGGTTCTGCGGTAGCTCACCGGCCTGCATCAGGGCCTGACCCCACAGGTAGAGCACGTGGTCGCCGTCGACGACCCGGCCGCGGCCATCAACCGCCAGCATCCGATCGGCGTCGCCGTCGAAGGCAAAACCCATCAGGGCGCCCCGCTCCTGCACCGCGCTGCGCAGAGCCTCAAGATGGGTGCTGCCACAGCCCTGGTTGATCCGCCGGCCATCAGGGCTGCCGTGCAGGACCGTCAGATCGGCCCCGAGGGCACGGAACACCGCCTCACCGCAGCTGGTGGCCGAGCCCCAGCAGAGATCGAGCACGATCGGGCAGCCGTCGAGCCGTGCACTGCCGACGCTGGCCAGCAGGCGCTGCTGGTAGTCGTCCAGCAGGTCCGGGCGCGCCTCCAGGCGGCCATCACCAGGCAGGGCCGCCAGCGGGGCATGGCCGTGCAGGCCCGACTCAATCGCCGCCTGCTGCTCCTTGCCGAGCTTGGCGCCACAGGCGCCGAACACCTTGATGCCGTTGTCGTGGGGAGGATTGTGGCTGGCGGAGACCATCAGTCCACCGCTGGCCCCCAGCTGACGGATCGCCCCCGGCACCGCCGGCGTGGGACAGAGGCCGAGATCCAGCACATCCCGCCCTGCCGCCGTCAGGCCAGCCGCCAGAGCCGCCACCAGCATCGGCCCACTGCTGCGTGAATCCATCCCCAGCAGGATCGGACCACCCTCCGGCAGAACACGGCCGCACCA
>RFPK01000252.1 GCA_009926195.1 Synechococcaceae bacterium WB4_1_0192
CACCAGCACGAGCACGAGCTCGGCCCGATGGCGCCGCCGCAGCGACGCCAGGAACTCAGGCTCGATCACCTCAGAACGGGATGCCGTCGTCGTCAGGTGGAGCCAGCGGTGCGCTGTTCCACCCTGCTGCGACCGTGCCCTGCTGTGGGTTCGGCTGCCAGCCAGCAGCCGCTTGATGCGGCGCTGGCGCCGGAGCCGCGGCGGCCGGGGCTGGGGCCGCCTGAGCAGGAGCGGCCTGGCCCTGGGCGTCGCCGAACTTCTCGATGTTCTCAGCCGTGAACCGCTCAGCCTGCCGCAGCTGACCGTTCCGATCGGTGTACTGCTCAGGCTCCTCGACCCTGCCCATCAAGAACACCTTGTCGCCCTTCTTGACATAGTTGCCCACGTACTCGGCCGACTTGCCCCATACCGCCACCTTCACCCAGCGCGCAGGCTGGTCCTGGCCCTGGCGCTTCGGCTGACGCACCGCCACCGTGAAGTTGGCGACGATCTGCCCGTTCTCCAGGTATTTCAGCTCGGGATCTCGCCCGAGATTTCCTGTGATCTGTCCGATGAAAGCCATGATGAATCGAGTTTCTCGAAAGCGTGGATCCCCTCGATGGGGTAGAGCACCCGGGTGCCAACCCGGATGAATGGCGGGCCCTCTGCTTGAACTGATTCCTGCTTTGCTGGCGCAGGTTGTGAAGTGTCACTTTCGCCAGACTCCGGCGTTGTAACGGCATCGGTCTGGGCTGCAGCAGCAATCTGGCGGTTGAGATCCGCCACCACTGAGCCGCCAGTCTGCGCCGCTGGCGATGCGTCGCGCACGCTCACCTGCTCGATCTCTTCCTTCACGCCCAGGCCGAACAGCACTTCGGGCATGTAGAGGTTGATCAGCCGGGTGGCCGCACGCCAGCGGAGCATCTGGCCGGGGATCGACTTGTACTTCGGGTTCCGCGTCCAGCCATCGGCCGCGGCCTCCTTCATCGAGACCCTGGCCTGCACCACCTCGCCGGTCTCGCGCAACGTCGCCGAGGCGGTCACCTCCAGCGCATCGCCCTGGCCCTTCTCGGTCCACGTGATCGGCCCCTGGAGCAGGCCCGACTTGTTGGCGCGCGCGATGGCGAACCGCGCGCTGGTGCTCGGCCGGCCGTTGATGACGCCTGTCTCCTGGAACATCACCATCGGATGCTCGCCCAGCTGCTCGGCATACATCAGCGCCACCATGCAGCTCTCGGGCTTGCCCTGGAAGTGCGGTGGCACCATGCCGCTCATGCTGAACGCCTTGGCCACCCTCCACAGGTGCTCGAAGGCGGCCCCGTCATGCAAGAAGGCCAGCGCGCTGGGGCTCTGCTGCTGGCTCGTGGTCGTGAGTGCTGTTGATTGGGTCATTGTTGCGATGGGTTCTCAATAAGGGTCAGTCTTTGCACCAGCCCGGCAGCTCGATCGGCTCGGCCACCAGGTCGCCATAACCAGGCCAGATGCCCGTCTGCCAGCACTCGGCCAGCAGCGTCATCGCCGCCTCGATCCGCCGCATCCCGGCCGCGATCATCGCCCCGCTCGCGGGGTAGACCGCCACCGCGAACGGCCGCACGTTCTCGACCGCGATCGTCAAGAACTGCTCGGCCTCGAGCGCGCTCTGGTTCCATGCCGCCTGGACGTGATAGTCCAGGTTGGCCACGCTCTTGGCGAACTCACCCCGGCTGGCGTCGCGCGTGGTCTTGACGTCCACGACGATGCGTCGATCCTCGCTGTGCCAATCCGGCCGCGTCTTGCACTCCAGCCCCGTGGCTGGATCCTTCCAGGTGTAGGACGCCTCGCGGCGGCCCGGCAGCTCCAGCAGGAAACCAGCAGCCGGGTGCTTGCGCACAGCGTCCGCCATGCGCCGCACCTGGTCCGCATCCTCAGGGCTGAGCACGATCTTCCCGGCGCTCTCGCGCTCGAACTCCGCCGCGAGCTCCTTGCCCGCTTTGGTGCGGCGATCGAAGCTGTGCGGCGGCACCGCGATGGTGCTGTCCCACAGCTCAGGCTCCAGCACCGCCGTATGCAGCGCCGTGCCCAGCAGCATCGCCGGCGTCGGCTCACGCTTCTCGCGGTCCTCGGCCAGGAACTGGTCGAAGTAATGCAGCGGGCTGCGCCCCAGAACCTTGATCTGGCTGGGGCTCACCGCCTTCAGGCGGTGGTAGGCCTCGTTGGTCAGGCCCTCGTGATGGGTCAGGTCAGGCATCGGCCATCCTGTGAATAGTGGGGGTCAAGCCCGACCCTAAGAGCATCCCTCCGCATCCCTGCACCTCCCGGCTCATACCGTCACATACTGTTACAAACGATTGATTTCGCGGGATAATCTGCGATCTTTCTGTCACGGTCAACCCACCCCCAGGCCCCTGCATGGCTGTTTCCCTCCGTCCCTACCAAGCATCCGCTGTCGCCGAGATCCGAGGCGCCTATCAGGCCGGCCATCGCCGCGTCCTGTTCGTGCTGCCGACCGGCATGGGCAAGACCGTGGTCTTCACCCACATCGCTGAGCGGGCCGCCATCAAGGGCAGCCGCATCTGCATCCTTGTTCACCGCCAGGAGCTCGTCGATCAGGCCTCGCGGTCGCTGCACGCCATCGGCTGCAACCACGGCATCATCGCCGCCGCCTACCGCCAGGACCTCCGACAGGGGGTGCAGGTGGCCTCCGTCCAAACCCTCGCCCGACGGCTCCACACCATCCCGCCCGACTTCTTCCAGCTGCTCATCGTCGACGAGGCGCACCACGCCGTCGCCGGCACCTGGGCCAAGGTGCTGGCGCACTACCACCGCGCGCATGTCCTGGGTGTTTCTGCTACGCCGGAACGTCTCTCAGGTGAGCCGCTCGCCGATCAGTTCGAGGTCCTCATCGAGGGCCCCGACGCCGCATGGGGCACCGAGCAAGGCTTCCTGGTGCCGGCGCGCATCTTCGCCCCGCCTGGCATCGACCTCTCCGGCATCAAGCGCTTCGACACCCGCAAAGGCCACCAGCAGTCCGAGGAGATCCTCCGCCAGGGCCAGGCCATGGGCGATGCCGTCAGTCACTACCGCCGCACGATCGAGCCCGTCCACAACGGCACCGCCATCGCCTTCTGCTGCTCCGTCGCGCACGCGGACGCCGTCGCCGAG
>RFPK01000253.1 GCA_009926195.1 Synechococcaceae bacterium WB4_1_0192
CGGATCCCAGGCCCGGGGCCCTGTCGACCCCTGCGCTCACCGCCGATCAGGCGGCCGCTGCCGAGGCCTTCGCTGCCTGGCTGGCGGCCCCATGGGATGGCATCCCCTTCGTGCTCAGCGGCTACGCCGGCACCGGTAAGACCTTCCTCTGCCGGCAGTTGCTGCGTCAGGTCGAGTCCAGTGGGCTCTGCTGGACCGTGGTCGCCCCCACCCACAAGGCGGTGGGGGTGCTGCGGCAGCAGCTGGCCCTGGCCGGTCTACAGCCCACCTGGTATCCGAGCACGATTCACCGCCTGCTGCGCCTGAAGCTGCGCCGCCAGGGGGATCTGGAGCGCTGCGAGGAAACCGAGCAGACCGCCGTCGCCCTGGAGAACCTCGGCCTGGTGCTCGTGGATGAGGCGTCGATGGTCGACAGCACGTTGCTGGAGATCGCCCTGCGCTGTGCCCATCCCTTTCGCACCCGGCTGGTGTTCGTGGGTGATCCCGGCCAGCTGCCGCCGGTGGGGGAGGCGGTGAGCCCCGTGTTCGCCATGGGGCGTTGCGCCACGGCCAGCCTGCGTGAGGTGGTGCGCCACCAGGGGCCGGTGCTGCGGTTGGCCACGGGGTTGCGCAATGGTCGGCTGCCCTGCCGCCGCCCACCGCCGTTCGCCCCGATCCGTGATGAGCAGGGCCTCGTGGTGGCCCTGCCTCGCCGCGACTGGCTGGCGGCCGCCCAGGCCGGTCTCCGGCGGGCTGCAGAGCTCGATAACCCTGATCACGCCCGGATCCTCTGCTACACCAACCGCACCCTGGAGGAGCTGGTGCCTCTGGCCCGTCGCGCCATCCATGGCGAGATGGCCGACCAGCTGCCGGTGCTGCCAGGGGAGGTGCTGATCACGCGGTGATGGCACCGGCCTGCCGCGCCGGTGAGGAGGCGGCAGAAGAGCCCGATCTGGTGCTCGGCTCCAACAGGGAACTGGTCGTGCGGGATGTGACTCCTGAGCGCTGTGACCTGGCGGAATTCGGCATCGGTCGTGATGACGGTCTGCTCCCATCGGTGATTGACACCCTCAGCGCTGAGGTGGAAACGGGGGACACACGCCTCAGCCTGCGCCTGCTGCCGCCCGTGGGCAGTGCTCCGCGCCGGGAGCTTGATGCCCTGCTGCAGCGCCTGCGCCAGCAGGCCCGTGATGCCGGTAAGCAGGCGGGCCGCGGGCTCTGGCGTCGCTACTTCCTGGTCCGTGACGCCTTCGCGTCCCTCGGTCCGGCCGCCGTGCTCACGGTGCACCGCAGCCAGGGCAGCACCTTCGGGGAGGTCTACGTGGCTGGGGATGTGTTCTGGCCGGAGGACGCGGTCCTGCGCCGACAGCTGGCCTATGTGGCGGTGAGCCGCGCCAGCCAGGCGGTGTGGCTGATGGCCGAGCGGCCTTCAGCCGAGGATCAGACGCTCTGGTCGCAAGTGCTGACCGCTGGGGCTGAGGCCATGGAGTGAAGGCCTTCAGCCCATGTTCAGGCCATCCAGGCCCTGCCAGCCCAGGTAGCCGGCCAGCACCAGACTGAGCCCCCCCACCAGCAGGTCACCACGCTGGAACAGCAGCAGCTTGCCGCGTTCCAGCTGCGGCAGCACCTGCTGGCGCCCCAGCAGCACGGCCAGGAACGGCACCAGCAAGGCCAGGCTGGCCGCCAGGCTGAAGCCTGCCGTGTACAGGACCTCCTGGCCTCTGCTGAGGCCACTGGCCAGCAGCGCCGAGGCGGCCTTGGCGAACAGGAACAGGTCGTCGGGGCTGATCACCTCGATGGCGCAGCTGGCCCCGAGCAGCAGCGGCAGCGGCATGGCACAGAGACGATCCAGCTGGTTGGTCCAGCCAGGCGGTCCCTGTCCCTCCTCGCGGCGATCGATCAGTTCCCTCAGGCCGAGGGCCAGCAGGGCCCCGGCGGCGACCAGGTCGAGGGCGGTGCGGTGGCTGCTCCCCTTGTCCATGGTCAGCAGCAGCTGGTGTCCCACCGTGATGAGCAGAACCACCATCAGGGTCACGGTGAGCATCCAGCTCAGCACGAACAGTCCGCCCCGGCGCAGGGGCGATGGTCCGAGCAGCAGCAGCAGCAGCAGGCCGATGTGGATCGGGCTGATGCTGATCCCACTGCCGTAGGCCAGCAGCTCGGCCCAGAGGGTGCCGTTGTTCATGGGCGCAAGGAAGCCGGACCTCAGGATCGCAGCTACCGGGCTCAGCGGCGGATTTCGAACCAGTCTTCGCGGATCGGCGGCATCTGGGCGGTCGCCACGCTCAGCACGTCCGCGTTGGCGGGGCCCCGCTCGCACCACAGCTGCAGTTCCGTGAGCTGATGCACCGGCCCCTCGGCCTGGACTTCAACCGATCCATCGCCCAGGTTGCGCACCCAGCCGCACAGGTCGAGGCTCTTGGCCTTCTGGCAGCAGGAGGCCCGGTAGCCCACCCCCTGGACCCTGCCGCGCACCAGCAGCTGCCAGCGTTCGATGTGGGGCGTGCTGCGCGGCTCGCCGCGCTCCACCCGGCGCCATTCCCGCAGGCGCTCCGCCCGGCTGCTGCGGGTGATCGGACTCATGTCCGCGAACAGCCAGCCCGGTGCCCTGGAGTTCATCTGGCGTGGCAGCGGTTTGTCCATTCGGCACACCCCCAGGGCCACATCCACGCTGCCATGGCCGGGGGCTTTCGGCCACCGCGGACCTGCGGCCGCCGTTCAGCTGCCCGTGGTCGCATTCCAGCGCAGGATGGCGCGCTGTTCCCGCTCCTGTCCCAGCACGCTGATGCCGGCGGTGCCCAGCACCAGCAGGCGGCCACCTGTCGCCCCCAGGCCCAGCCAGCAACCCGCCAGGCTGCGCAGGATGTGCCCATGGGCCACCAGGGCAACGCGGCCTTCGGCAGCGGCAAGGGTCAGGGCACGGGCGATCACCCGCTTGCAGCGCGCTTCCACGGCGTGCGCATCCTCCCCCTCGGGACAGGGGTGGCTCCAGATCGTCCAGCCGGGAACCGAGCGCCGGATCTCCGCCGTGGTCAGGCCTTCGTAGCTGCCGTAGTTCCACTCGCGCAGGTCGTCGCAGATCTCCGCCTTGGCGCCAAGCCCAGCCAGGTC
>RFPK01000254.1 GCA_009926195.1 Synechococcaceae bacterium WB4_1_0192
GCAACTGTTCGAAGCGGTTCGCCAAGGGTAGATCAGGTAACGCCTCTGTTTCTGCTTCGTAGGGAAGGAGCTCTTCCAGATAGCCCTGTGCTTCATCGCGGCGACCAGCCCGAACACCTCCAATCAGGGTTTCACCGCAGCACTCACAATGCAGCAATTCAAACGTTCGCTGGATCGCAGCGCTGCTGCCACCGGTCTGCGGATCTGAGCTCTTGCTATTGCGTGCGTTGAGCAGCAGGGGGCCCTGCCAGCGATCCTGCGCTTGTTCACGCCGATGCGCCGGTGGGATCACCGTGACATACAGGCCTTCTGGACTCTTGAAGAAGGTGTGAATGCGGAACCGTGGCCATGCCATGCCTCTGTCAGCTGCTGCCATGGCACCGGCCCCCACCAGGGCCGTCAACACCCTCAGCACCTGCTCCTGCTGAGACTGATCCCAGCCGTGATCGGGCCAGATTCGCTGTGCAAGGTCGGCGATACTGGTTGCCCGTGGTTTGCCATTGCTGAGGCAGTGGCGCCTGATCACAGCACCACTGGTCCGCATCAGGTCGAACAGGCAGGCACTGGCATTGTCAGTATGGTCCAGGCCGAGATCGCTCAGAAAGGTGAGGAGCGCCGGATGCGGGGCCTGTAGATCCACGTCAGGCAGTAAGGCATCACTATCCGCTGGCATCCAGTCCGACTGCAGCAGTGCCTGCACGGCCTGACAGACACGGCTGGCATCCGAGGGCAGTTGCAGGTTGGCTTCATCGATCGGCTCTGGCTCCACGTCGCCAGCCACGATCGCGGCAAGCCAGTCCTCCCGCGTTGCACCAGCGTCCAGACCGAAATCAGCGAAGGCATCACGCAGGTAATCGAGGCTCTTTTCTCGCTCGGGTCCGTCATTGGGTAGCGAAGCACTGGAGGCCAGCAGCCGCAGCTGGTGATGGCGGGCTGGATCATCCAGGCCGAGGCGCACAAACAGCAGGCGAAGCAGATAGGCAAACTCGGTTCCTTGGCTGCCTCGCTGCAGGTGCAGTTCATCCACCACCAGGGTGAAGCAGTTGCGCGGATCACTCTCCAGCCACTGGCGTGTCTGCGTGATCATCTGCTCCTCTGCGGCACGGCTCAACATGGCGTTGAGCATGCTGATATTGGTGATCAGGATGTCTGGTGGCCGCAGTTGCATATCCCAGCGCGTGATCAGTTCGCCCCCATCCAGGCTCGGAAATGCGTAGCGGGTTTCAGCATCTGGTGATTCAGCTCGAACCGCTGTCTGCGTTTCCTGCAATTGCGCCATGGCGATCATGGTGCGTTCAATCCGTCGCTTGCGACTCTCCAGGGCCTGTCTTTTCCAGGCTTTCAGCGAACGCTTGTCATTGCACCCTGGAATCCGATCCTCAAGGCTTTCCGCTGCAGCGGCACTATCAAGCCTGGCGAGGCTGTGTTCATGGGGACGCCAGCAACCACTTTCGCCGATCGTCTGGCCGGTGTAACGCCCAAAGAAGATCCGATTTCCCTGCAGATCCTGATCCATGAGCTGGCGCGCCTGCTCTGAATCCAAGGCCTGGCGCAGGCGTGTCATCTGATCTTCCACCAATGCATTCATCGGATAGAGAATCAGCGCACGAATCCCCGCCTGCCGTGTTTCGCCGCGGCGATGGTGATCGCGAGCAAAGCCATCCCATTGGCTGCTCACGGTGCCCTTGGGCAACTGCCAATGGCCTTTGTCGTCCCGGTAGGCCAGCGGCTGCCCGTTGCCGTTCTGCCACCAGGGATTGCTGAGATAATCAGCTGAGGGTGCCGGCCATGGAGCGTCTGCTCGTGTTGCTTCCGCCACGATGTTGGCCAGCACCGGCAACAGAAACGCCTCTGTCTTGCCTGAACCGGTGCCGGAGGTCACGATGCCTGCCTGGCAGGGCCGCACGCCGCGCGCCAGCATCTGGATCTGATGGCGGTAGGGCTTGAGCACGGCACCCTGGCCATCGCACGAGATCAGACCACAACGGATCAGATCGACGAACAGCCGGCGTGCCCTGGCATCCATCGATCCCAGCACCGCATCAGGGCCTGATTCGCCAATCAGCTCCTCAAAGCTGCGCCCGTCCAGCTGCCACTGCGGCAGGGGCTCGATCAGGGGTTCGGTGCAGAGTGAGCCGGCCCGTCGCAGCAGGTCGCGCCGTTCCTGCGCCAGCTCCGGATCTTCAAGGCGAAAAGCGGTGTCGAGATAGCTGAGGTAGAGCTCGCGAATCCGCAGGACGGCCGAGGGGCAACGGCAGGTAGGCATCGGCATCGCAGAGGCGTTCGATCACGGGGCTGAACCGCTCGGGCTGCCCAAAGGGCCAGAGGCCACCGCTGGCCTCAGCCAACTGATTCAGGGCTACCCGGTTGCGGTGGCAGCTGGTGTACACCCTCCCATCCTCCGGTGAGCGGCTGTGCCAGCGGTAGCGGCCGTAGCGGTTGCGTTCGCGCTGGATCGCCAGGCCAGGCTGAGGTTGTTCGCTCGGGTCGAGCGACCACTGGCGGTGGCAGCCCTGGCGGTTGCCCACGATCGGGTCCTTGCTGGGGGGAAGGCTGGTTGCTGCACTGCGCGGCCAGAGATCGTCGCCATCGCAGGGCATGGATCGAACCTCCCAGGGGTAACGCGGTTGCACGCCGTTCCAGTCCTCCAGAGCAACCAGGGGCAGGCCGCACCGGGCTGCCAACCGCTCGACGGCCCCCTCAAACCGCCAGCCCCGTGGCATTTCAGGACAGCTGGGGGCAACAGGCAGCACCTGCAGCTCCAGCGCCAGGGCATGGGCGACCAGCTCGATCAGGCCCTGCGCGGGTTCCACGATCGGCAGCGAGGCCACGACACCGCAGCAATGGCAGCCGATCGCCCAGGTGCGTCAGCGCCAGCATTTCGCCTGCGGCGAAGGGCGCATCGTCGCCTTCTTCGCCGGTGCCTCCACCCTCGAGCAGCGGCTGCCGCTGACACGCATGCAGGCCGCTCCCCGCTTCGCCCGCCAGCGCCCCCTGATCTGCCGCGAGGACTGGGGCCTGGAGCTTGGTCCGATCTGCCTGGCCCGGCAGCCGGCGCCGGAACCCGATGCAAACGCCATGGCCCAGGC
>RFPK01000255.1 GCA_009926195.1 Synechococcaceae bacterium WB4_1_0192
GGTGCTGGCTCCGCGCAGCGGTGTGCTGCTCAGCCTGAGCGTGAACGCTGGCCGGGCAGCACGGCCTGGCCAGCGTTCACGCTCAGGCTGAGCAGCACACCGCTGCGCGGAGCCAGCACCTCCAGGCTGTCCAGCTGCGCCTCCAGCTGGGCCTGCGCCACATCCAGCTGGGCCAGCTGGCCTTCCAGGCCCTTGATATTGCCGAGATTGCGCAGGTAGAGGTCCTGCGCGCTCACCCACAGCGGGCTGTAGAGGGGGATCACCTCCTCGCGCCGCAGAGCTTCGAGGGCCTTGAGCTGTTGGCCCACGGGGCCATTGTCGGTCTGCAGGCGTTCGATCTGTTCGCGGATCGCCTGCTTCTGCAGGCTGATCGCCGCGCCCTGGCGGCGTAGGGCATCCGGGTTGGTGCCCACGGCACCGGAGCCGCTCGAGGTCTGGTCGATCCGATCGAGCACGAGCACGGTGTCGCCCTGCTCCAGCCGATCGCCCACCCGGTGCTCAAGCCGCTGCACCTGGCCCGGCGATCGGGCGTAGATGCCCACCCGACTGTCGGGCTCCAGCAGCACGGCGCTGCCCTCCACCTTGACGGCGATCAGGGGGCTGACCGCCCAGGTGGCGCTGAGGATGGTGACCGCTGCCATCGGCAGGAGGCGCGGCGCACTGTCCCCTGCGGCCATGGCGCCTTCGCTCAACGATCAGAAGTGGCCTTAGGGTACCGGCCACTGCAGGGAATGGGGCGTGCAAGGGCCTGGACAGCGTTGGATCCTTAGCGGGATCCGCTCCGGGTTTCGGGCACTGACGGCGACGCTGCTTCTGGCCGAGGTCATCGGTCTCTCTGGCCTGCTGTTCAGGGGCCAGGTCACCACGGCTCAGGCCCAGGTGCGCTCGTCGTCCGCGGCGGCGGCGCCAGCTCCCCTGCAGCTCAGCCTGCAGCAGGCCCTTGATCTCGGCCTGGCCGGTTCCCTCAGCCTGCGCAGCAGTGCCCTGGGGGTTCAGGAAGGTCAGGCGCTGGTGGGGTTGGCCCGCAGCCGCTTCCTGCCCAAGCTGGACATGGTCGGCCTGGGTACATGGGCCCAGGTCGGCACCAGTGTCGGTTTTGTCTCCAACCTGCCCAGCATCGGTGATCTCAACCTCAATCTCGGCGGCGACGGCTACGCCGTGGTGCAGAACACCTTCCTCAATGCCGGTCTCACTCTTCGGCTGCCACTGATCGATTTCGGCCGCACGCCGCAGTTGCGGGCTGCCCGCTTCGAGCTCAATGCGGCCCGCTCC
This sequence comes from Synechococcaceae bacterium WB4_1_0192, assembly GCA_009926195.1. Taxonomy (GTDB): domain Bacteria; phylum Cyanobacteriota; class Cyanobacteriia; order PCC-6307; family Cyanobiaceae; genus Vulcanococcus. The sequence goes on from RFPK01000255.1 coordinate 1,273, forward strand.
GAGCTGAGCGAGCAGCAACGGCGCAGCCGCTTCGACATCATCAGCGCCTACCTGTTCTCCCAGCTGGCCGATGCACAGGTGCCGGTCTGGCAGAAGTCGGTGGCACTCTCCACCACGCTGCTGCGGGATGCCACGGCCATTCGCCGCCGCGGCCTGGCTGCCCGCATCGACACCCTTCAGGCCCAGGCCCTCCTGCAGACCGACCTGCTTGGACTGGCGGAGGCCCAGGCCCAGCAGACGATCGCCCGCAGCGCCCTGGCCCGGGTTCTGAATCTGCCTGCGGATCAGCTGGTGACCACGCGCGACCCCTTACAGGCCTGGCCGGCCTGGACCCTCGCCCTGGGGCCGACCGTGGAGCGCTCCCTGTCCGAGCGCCCCGCCCTGGCGGTGCTGGAGCAGCAGCGTCAGGCACAGCTGGCCCGCGTGCAGCTGGCCCGCGCCGAGCGCCTGCCCAGCGTCGGTTTGCTGCTCGGTGGCGGCATCAGCGGCGACTGGTTGAACGTGCCGGTGCTGAATGCCAGCACGCAGCTGGGGGCGAACGGCGCCAGTGTCGATCTGCCCGGGGTGAACATGGCGGGCAAGGCCTCCGGCAACTTCTACGACTACGGCGTGGTGCTCAGTCTTCGCCAGCCCCTCTTCGACGGTGGCATCAGCCGCTCCTCCACTGAGCTGGCCCAGCGGCGTGCCGAGCGCACCGCCGTGGCCCTGGATCAGGCGCGGCAGGCCATCGTCCAGAACGTCCAGAGCTGGTACGCCAGCCACCAGGCCGCCGGACCGCAGATGGCGGCGGCGGTGGTGGCGACCGCCGCCGGTGAGGAGGCGGTCCGCGATGCCCTGCTGCGCTACCGCGCCGGCATCGTGTCGATCAATGAGTTGCTGCTGGCCCAGCGCAATCTGCAGCTGGCCCGCACCGCTCAGGCGGTAGCCACCCACCGCTGGAATCTCAGCCGTGCCGGCCTTGAGCTGGAGACCGGTGGCGAACAGCAGAGCCTTCCCAGCGCCGAGCCCGGCGGGGCCGCTGCCTACAGTTCCGTGCGGTGATGTCATCCCTCCGCCGTCGCGTCCATGGTCGAGTCCTGTCCCCTGCCTGAGGCCGGCGAGCCGATCACCGAGGCGATCACGGATCAGATCACCGATCAGATCGCCCGGCTGATTCCACTGATGAACGGGCGTGGTCGTGTGACCAGGGTCGATGGCAGCGCCGATCTCAGTGGTCTGCCCTCCCTGCTCAGCTGGGATTCTGACGGCCAGCTCCACATCGACTGAGCCCGTTGTCGCGGCTGATGGCCACCGCCGCTCCCGACCGCCAGCTGCTGGTGCTGGCCGGTGGAGGCCATAGCCATGCCCTGCTGCTGCGGCGCTGGGCGATGCGGCCCCAGCTGCGGCCCGCTCGCACCCTGGTGCTGCTGGTGAGTCGCCACAGCACCGCCCTTTACTCCGGCATGGTGCCGGGCCTGGTGGCCGGTCTGTACAGCCGCGACGAGGCCTCAATCGCCCTGCGGCCGCTCTGCTTCCAGGCCGGTGTCACGTTCATTCAGGCGGAGATCACGGGTCTCGATCTCGCCTCCCGAGAACTGCGGCTGTTGGGCAGGCCACCGCTGCGCTTCGATCGCCTCAGTCTTGATCTCGGCTCCGTCACGCCCGCGCCGGACGCGGCGGCGGAGCAGCCGGTCAAGCCGCTGGAGCCCTTCCTCGACTGGGCTGCCGCTCGCGGTGCCGCCGAGCCACTGCGCATCCGCGGCGGCGGTGCGGCTGCCGTTGAGCTGGCCCTGGCCTTCCGCAGCCGCGGCGCCGCGGCT
>RFPK01000256.1 GCA_009926195.1 Synechococcaceae bacterium WB4_1_0192
AACCACGGCCTGTTGGAGATATTTGGAGAGTTCACTCAGGGGTTTTTCGTCCCGGTTCTTGATGAAAATCCGGCCGATCAGTTCTGCGTTTCGGTCGAAAATCTGACTTCCCGACTCCATCTCTCTCAGGCGGCGGTAGTCCAGCGCACCCGCCTTGCCGGCAAATTTCAGGCTTTCTTCAGCTTTCCAGCACGTCGGCCAGGGCCAGCTGTCGGTTGCTCGATTCGCTCACCAAGCTGCCGCCATCCGGGCCCAGGGGCAGCCGCGGCGGCCGCGCCGTCCAGTGGTGACACCAGAGGTCGGAGGCCAGTTCCCCATGGATCGGCAGCTTGCGCAGCTGGCACCAGCCCGCTTCCTGCCCCATCGGCGGTGTGCAGTGGCGACAGCTTCGGCAGCTGGAGCGGTTGCCCATGGCGGGCGCCTCGCGGGGGCTCAACCTAATCAGGCTGACGCGGTGCGACCAGGGGGAGCCCCGAAGCTGCGGGATCTCTTCCCGATGTGGAAGCCCATCGGTGCAACGCCCTCCATAGGATCCGGGCCTCCGCCCGAGCGCCATGGACGCCCAGCAGCCCCTGCAGCGCACGCCCCTGCATGGGGCCGTCCAAGCGGCAGGGGGCCGGCTGGTGCCGTTCGCCGGCTGGGAGATGGCCGTGCAGTTCGGCGGCCTGCTGCAGGAGCACCAGGCCGTGCGCCAGCGCTGCGGCCTGTTCGACATCTCTCACATGGGTGTGCTGCGCCTGAGCGGCAGCGACGTGAAGGATGCCCTGCAAGGGTTGGTGCCCACCGATCTGTTCCGCATCGGCCCCGGTGAGGCCTGCTACACGGTGCTGCTCAACGAGGCCGGCGGCATCCGCGACGACCTGATCGTCTACGACTGCGGCCCAAGCGAACTGCTGCTGGTGCTCAACGCCGCCTGCGCCGAGGCGGACACCGCCTGGCTGCGCAGCCAGCTGGAACCACAGGGCATCCAGCTGGAGGATGCCAAGGCCGATGGCGTGCTGCTGGCGCTGCAGGGCCCGGAGGCGGCGGCACGGCTGGAGGCCCTCTGCGAGACCGACCTCAGCGGCCTGCCACGCTTCGGTCATCGCCAGCTGCGACTGGGGCCGGCGGCGGGCGCGGCGGCGGGCGCGGCGCTGTTCGCCGGCCGCACCGGCTACACCGGCGAGGACGGCTTCGAACTGCTGCTCGACGGCCCGGCCGGTCGCGCCCTGTGGCAGCAGCTGCTGGCCGATGGGGTGACGCCCTGCGGCCTGGGCGCCCGCGACACCCTGCGCCTGGAGGCGGCCATGCACCTCTACGGCCAGGACATGGATGCAAGCACCAGCCCTCTGGAGGCGGGCCTGGGCTGGCTGGTGCATCTGGAAATGCCGAAACCGTTCATCGGCCGGGCTCCGCTGGAACGCCAGAGCGCCGAGGGGATGGACAGGCGGCTGGTGGGTCTGAAGCTGGAGGGCCGTGCCATTGCCCGCCATGGCTATCCGGTGCTGCACGCCGGCGAGCAGGTGGGGGAGATCACCAGCGGCAGCTGGTCTCCCACCCTCGGCGAAGCCATCGCCCTGGCCTATGTGCCCGCATGCCTCGCCCGCCTGGGCACCGCGCTGACGGTGCAGATCCGTGGCCGCGAGGAACCAGCGCTGGTGGTGCGGCGTCCCTTCTACCGACGGGGCTGAGGATGGAGACCCTGCCCGCTGCCCCCATGGACGACGCCATCTGCATCAGCGGCATCCGCGGCTACGGCTACACCGGGTTCTTCGACGCGGAACAGAGCCTCGGGCAGTGGTTCGAGGTCGATCTGCGCCTCCGCCTCGATCTCAGCCGCTGTGGCGAAGACGACGAGCTGGAGCACACGCTGGACTATGCCCAGGTGGTGCAGCGGGTGAAGACCCTGCTGGAGACCAGCCGCTTCCGCACGGTCGAGCGCCTGGCCACGGTCCTCTGTGACGCCCTGCTGGCCTTTCCCCTGGTGCAGAGCCTGGAGCTCCGGCTCACCAAGGTGGCGGCGCCCATCCCGGGGTTCGATGGTCGCATCGCCATCGAGATGAGCCGCCAGCGCGAGGCCAGGGCCTGATGGATCCGGCCCCGCCCACGCAACCGGCGGCCATCGCCCTCGGCAGCAACCTGGGCGACTGCCGCGCCACCCTGGAGTCGGCCCTGGCGGCGTTGTCGGATGCGCCCGGCATCCGGGTGCTGCGCCGCTCGGCCTGGTTCCGCAGTGCGCCGGTGGGTCCGCCCCAACCCGACTACCTCAACGGCTGCGCCCTGCTGGAGGTGAGTCTGGCGCCCGAGGCCCTGCTCGACCGACTGCTGGCCACCGAGGCCCGCTTCGGCCGGGTGCGGGGCGAGCGCTGGGGGCCGCGCACCCTGGATCTCGATCTGATCCTGTTCGCCGATCTGGAGCTGAACAGCAGCCGGCTGCAGATTCCCCATCCACGGCTACGGGAGCGGCCCCCGGCCGCGAGCCCCAACAGCTGGTCTGCCTGCTCGGCGACCTGCGCCGCCGGCTCGGGCTGCGTTTCGCGCTGCTGGCCGAGCTCTCCGAGCAGGAGATCGAGGCACAGCTGGGACTACCGCCACCCCTGGCCCGGCTGGCGCTGCAGCGGTTGGCCTCGCTGCCCCTGGTCTGGCAGGGCGACAGCCAGGCCCTGGAGGTCCTGCGGCGAGAACTGGCCGTCCACGGGCTGGAGGCCGTGTCGGGAGGGCGTCTGCTGCATGTCGCGGCCCCGGGCGGCAAGGGACAGACGCTGGACGCGCTGCGCCCCAGGCTGGCCGCGCTCGGGCTGGGGCCACAGCTGCAGCTGCTCGCCTGCGGCGACAGCGAGAATGACCGATCTCTCCTGGAGGGTGCCGCCATCGCACTGGTGTTCCACCCGCCGGACCAGCCGCCGTTGCAGCTGACGGATCCGCCCCCGCGGCACTGCCTGCTGCGCTGCCCCGTGGTCGCCGCTGGTCCGCGCCGCTGGCTGGACGCCATCGAAGAGGCCCTCAGCCAGGTCGGTGCGGTGGCTCCGGGCCGATGAGCGATTTCTTCCAGAACGGCATCATCACCACCCTCCACGATC
>RFPK01000257.1 GCA_009926195.1 Synechococcaceae bacterium WB4_1_0192
GGCCGCCGCTGGCCGCCAGCCGCTCGGCGCAGAGATCCACACAGGCAGCCCGCACCAGGCTTGTGGTGAAGGTGCCGGCGCACACGGCCCCCTCCGGCGCCAGCAGCAGCGACAGATCCGGCTTGCCGGAGGGCTTCAGGCCGGCGGTGATGCCGGCGGCCAGGAAGCCGGCCGGGGCGGTGAGGCCGCCGGGGATCGGGTGCCAGGGTGATGGCAGGGCACTGGATCCGTTGGACATCGCTGCGGTCACGGGGCCTGGGGACATGGCTGTGCTGTTCCTAACCCGGCGGCGGCAGCGGGCCGCTGCGCTCCAGTCGCCGCGTGGGATCGAGCCTGTCGATCAGCCGGTTGAGCCACTGCAGCAACTCCTGCGCCTCCGCCGCCGACACATCCACCTGCTGCAGCGTGGTGCTCAGCTGCGGCCGCAGCTGCTGCAGGGTGCGCAGCAGCTCCCCGGAGGCCTGCATCGCCTCACGGCCGGTGCCCCGCAGCGTGGCCGCCGTGGGCGGCAGTTCGCGCACGAGCGTGCCGGACACCGCATCAGCCCGCTGCAGGCTGCGGCGCAGCTGCTGCAGGCTGGGGGTCAGCTCGGTATCGCTGAGGCGCTCCGCCGTGAGCAGCAGCGCATCAAAGCGGCGCAGGCTGCCGCCGACCTGCCGCAGCAGCTCATCCAGGCTCTCGGCTCCACCGAAGCGCACCTGGAAGCGATCGGGCACCGAGGCCGGCGGGGCCGGGGCCGCCTGCACCTGCAGGCGCCGGTCCCCCATCAGCACGTCCTGGCCGATGCTCACCACACTGGCCGGGCTCACCACGCCCCGGTAGCGCTCCGGCACGGTGAAGTGCAGCAGCACCTGGCCATCGGGCTGGACCTCCAGCCGGCGCAGCGCCCCCACCTGCACGCCGGACAGGGTGACACGGCTGCCGGGATTCAAGCCACTGGCATCCGGCACCCGCAGGCTGAGGTGCAGCTGACGCTCGAAGACCCCCTGGCGGTGGGCGGTGAACGCCACCAGGCCCAGCAGCAGGCCGCCGCCGCCGCCCAGGAACACCAGGGTGAGCAGGGGGCGGGTGGCGCGGCGGATCCGCTGCAACCAGGACGGTGGCGGCGCAGGCGTTGTCATTCGGCGGTGAGGGAACCCGGCAGACCGGAGACCTGATAGCCCAGCTCCAGCACGATCAGCAACACCAGCAGGCGGAACAGGTCGCTGTACACCGACGTCAACTGCACCTGCGGCAGCTGCCGTTGGGGGCGCCAGGGATCAAAGGGCTCGGCAGCCCGGGCCGCGACCGCACCGGCCGCCTGCAGCGGCTTCAGGGGCCACCACCGACTCAGCACCATCTGGGTGGCCAGCATCGCCAGCAGGGCGGTGCGGATGCAGCTGCACAGCAGCACCTCGGGCTCCATGATCTGCAGCACCGCGCCGAGATCGGCCAGATCCAGCCAGCCATCGGTGGCGTAGGTGAGCGCCAGCAGGCTGAACAGCTGGTAATCAAGGAACAGCACCGCGGCGGCCACCCCGGCGCCAACCGTGACCTGGCGCGGCTTCAGGCGCAGCAGGGTGCGCGGCCAGCCCAGCATCAGGTGCACCACCTGGCTGATCGGCAGCAGCCCGCGGATCAGCAGCATCATCAGCGTCAGCAGCACGCCGAGGCTTTCGGAGCTGAGCAGGATGAACAGGCGCAGCAGCTGACTGGTGGCCAGCGGCGCGATCATGCTCCCCGCCAGGGCGAAGCTGACCCCGAGCGCGACCGCCACGAACGCCACCGCCAGGGCGGAGTGCACGCCCAGCTGAAAGACCACCACCCCCAGCGGCAGGAACGACTGACGCAGGCGAAGCAGGCTCACGGCGATCGACGGCTGGGGGCACGATGGCGCCGGCCCCGGCCCACCGCAAGCGCAAACCATGGCGAGCAGCAGACTGGCGCCGCGACCGGCGGGATGGCGATGACCGCGGCACCACAAGCGGCACCACAACACGAGGCGGCGCTCGATCAGCAGGCGGCGGCCACCTGCTGCCGGCGGCTGGCGGGGGTGCTGTTCTCCTGGGATCTCACCCGCAGCCTGGAGCTGGCCCTGCTCAAGACCTTCTGCGTCCCCACCATCGCCGGCCTGCTGGATCGCACCGGCGAATTCGCGCAGCGGCCCCGCAAGCGCTACGACGACACCGGCCTGATGGTGGCCGAGCTGCTGCGCCATGGGCCCGACAGCGCCGCCGGCCAGGCGGTGATCGCCCGCATGAACCGCATCCACGGCACCTACGCCATCAGCAACGACGACTTCCTCTACGTGCTCAGCACGTTCGTGGCCGAGCCGATCCGCTGGCTGCAGCGCTACGGCTGGCGTCCCCTCAACACGGTTGAACAGGAGGCGCTGCATCGCTTCTGGCGGCGGGTGGGGGAGCGGATGCAGCTACGCGAGATCCCGGACACGCTGGCGGCGATGCTGGCCTTCAACGGCGACTATGAGCGGCACCATTTCAGCGCCGGACCTGCCCAGCAACGCGTGGCCGAGGCCACGCTCACCATGCTCCTTGCCGACTGGCCGGCGCCGCTGCGACCGGCCCTGCGGCGCGGCCTGCAGGCGCTGCCGGAGCTGGCGGTGCAGCGCAGCCTGGGCTGGCCAGCAGCGGCGCCGCCGCTGGTGGGCCTGCTGCGGGCCGGCCTGCGCCTGCGCAGCCACCTGGCCAATGGCTGGCGGCGACTGCGGGCCGACGAACGCACCCACTTCTTCTGCGAACGGCCCACCCCCAGCTACGGCCCCACCTTTGCGCTGGAGCAGCTGGGGCCCCCGCCGCTGCTCAGCCGGCTGAACCGGCCCCGCTGGCGCGGCGCGCAGCGACGCATCGGCCTCACTGGCGGCATCGCCACCGGCAAGAGCAGCGTGGCCGCCCTGCTCGCGCCCCGGGGCTGGCCACTGCTCGACGCCGATCTGTTCGCCCGCGAAGCCCTGACAGCGGGCAGCGCTGGCGCCCAGGCAGTGCTGCAGCGCTATGGCGAGGCGGTGCGAGCGCCCGGGGAGGCCGACGCGATCGACCGGGCCGCCCTCGGCCGGCTCGT
>RFPK01000258.1 GCA_009926195.1 Synechococcaceae bacterium WB4_1_0192
TGCATCAGTCGCGTCTGGCCGGAGCTGCGCGGTGTGGCCGTCCAGGTGACGCCGATCCAGATCAGCAGCGCTGACATGCAACCGGCCCAGAGCACGGTGAAGGCCGGGCTGCTGCCGGTCTGGAGGTAGTTGTTGAGATCCATTCCCAGACCCGGTCCCACCAGCAGACCGGCGAACAGGTTGAGGAAGATCCAGTTCTGGGCGATGAAGATCCAGACCACGCCCAGCGCCACGCAGGCGAGGAGCAGAAACCACTGAGTTGTCTTCATGGGTTGGGAGCGTGTCAGCCGTGATTGAAGGCAAGGCAGAGAGAGGCCGCCGGGGTTGTGCCTGGTGCCACCAGCAGCTTGCTGAGGCTCGTGAGCAGGAGCAGAAGGCCATCACTCTGCTCGCGGGCGGTGGTGGCTGTGGCGTTCTGGCGATTCCAGCTGATCCACCAGGCTTCCGGCAGCTGGCCGCGGGGCACGGAGGCCCGCAGGGCGGTGCTGGGGGCGTCCTGGGGAATGGTGATCGTCAGGGCCAGTTCCTGATTGCCGAGCTGAAAACTCTGCACAGCGATGCCGGGGGCCAGGCTGCTGAGCTGCCCAGCCACCGGCAGGCTCTCGAGCTGGGCGATGGCCATGTCCGGTAGCGGCGCACCACCGATGGCTCCCTCACGGCGGCTGCTGAGGATCACGGCGCTGGTCCGCTGCGAGAGTTTCGCCAGCTGGTAGTCCGCCTGGCTGCCGGGTCCATAGACGGCACCGCCCAGTTGCACATTCAGACCACTGCTGAAGGAGTTGGTCGGCACACCCTTGACGCTGCGTGCCAGGAGGGTGGCTGCGTTGGCCTGGTCCTCCAGGAAGGTGAGCTGCATCGAGGCCGTCGGCACACCGCCCAGCGCCGCCTTGGCGCGGATGTCGGTCATCAGGGTGTGCAGCTGGTTGCGCGGGCCGGTGGCGAGCAGGTAGATCGGGCGCTGGGCGGCGCCGGTGTGGATCACCTGGCCCTCACTGTTGAAGACCCGGCCCTGGAACGGCACCTTGATCGCCAGGATCGCGATCGTGGCGCCGAGCTGCACGTGGGGCTGGATGGCGGCCACCAGCTTGGCGATGTCGCCGTTGTTGACCTCCAGATCGCTGATGGCCAGGCGCAGGGGGACCGTGGTTCTGGTGAGGCCCGGTGCGCTCCAGAGGGCATCGAGGCTGGAGCTCACGGGTGCATGGTCGCCGCATCCCTGGAAGAAGCAGGCCTCGGCGGCCTGCATCGCGTTGCCGATCGGTTGGGTGGTGCCACCGCCGACCCGGCTGGCCTCCACGCCGGCGCCACTGCCGGCTGCGGCCAGGGTGACCGCCCGCAGCACCGACTTCCAGCTGGCACTGGCCTGCGGGGATCCGGTCAGGCCCAGCATCGAGCCACTGCCATCAATCGCCAGCTGCAGGGTTCGGGCGGGTTTGGCCCTGGCCCAGAGGCCGGTTTGTGCCGGTGTTGGTGCCGGATTGCCCGTAACGCAGTCAGGCAGCCGTTGCGGTGCTGGGCAACCGGTCAGTAGAAGCGCGACCCCGACGACTGATAACCCGAGGGGGATGGGCCTGCTCCGCACCATTGGCTTGTCTTTGGCCCAGTTTCTGCTGTTGACCCTACCCGAGCTGCTGTGGCTGGTCCACCCCCAGAACGGGGGATCTCAACGGGCAGACGTAGTGACAGGGCGATCCTGGCGCACGATTCGAGAGCGGAGTGAATCGCCAGGGCGTCATCTGGTCAATGGGGTCTCCTGCACAGCTCAGGTACAGTGGACCTGGATCAGCCAGGCGTGATCGCTGCATCGTTTCTGCTCCAGGCCGTATGAACAAGATCAAGGTTGCGTTGATTGCTTCTGCAGCGGCTGGCGCTGTTGTTGTTGGTGCTCTGGCTACGGCTGTGATCGTGGTGGTGAACGCGAAACGCGAGCCGATGCTTTACAGCTGCGGTGCGGGCAAGGATGTGGAATATGTGCTTGCTTCTGGCCCTGAATATATGATTGTAAACCCGGGTCGTGATTGGGGTCGTAATAGTTTTCTGATCAGCAATGAAGCTGGTGCCATCCCACGCAACTGGCTGTACCTCGGGATCCCGATCCGTGCCGTCGGCGCCGATGGCTTCACCCTTGCAGCCACTGAGTCGCGGCCGTTCATCAAGACGATCACGTTTGATGTCAAGACAAGGTCGCTGGCGATTCAATACGGTGTCCAGGCCAAGCGGCGTGAGGTGTTGACCTGCAAGCCAAGCGCTGACTTGGCCAGGGTGCAGGCGGCTGCCAATAATGTCCCTGTTGAATACATCCTCGCCAGGAAGAGCGCGCTTCCTTTTCTGAATCCAAGCCTTGGGCAGCGTCAGTTCAACCTCAGCTTGTACAATGCGATCCGATCGAAAAAGAACTCCACCTATGCTGTCTATCAGCTTCTGGCCGGCGTGCCTGGATCGCAGCTGACGGGCGATGAGAGCCTGGTGATGGCCGATGCCCGCAAGGAGCTGATCAAGGCGAATTCCAGCCAGATGAGCCTCTGGGAATTTGCCGGTACCTATCGTTATTCCTGGGAATTCGCCAACGAGCAGGGCGAGGCCAATCTCAATGCCGGCAACTGGTGTCGTAACCAGAGCTCTGGCACATTGTCGGAATACACATCTAGTGGCTACAAGGTGACAAGTCAGTCGCCGGAGATTCGATCGACCAATGGCTGGGTGCGGCAGGACTACCCCGATGGGCGATTCAGTGGCTATGTCAAGTATCAGGCGCAATGCGATGGCACGTTTTATTCGCTGGTCAAGGAAGGTTCCGTTGACAATGAACTCGAAAACTCCTACGACTACTACGACTGAGGCCTGATCGCGGCTTGCCCGCAGTGACTTCTATTCATCGCCCTCCGAGGCTCGTCGGATCAGCGCGATCAGGGCGGCTGCGATTGCGATGGCCACAACCAGGCCAAGGCCGAGTCCCAGCAGCGCTACCGCCGATCCTGCTCCCTCCGGTTGCACCGGGCTTGGGTCCGCTGGCTGGGTCGGCGTCGA